>NZ_JBBCPK010000103.1:0-13166 GCF_037150775.1 Leclercia sp. M50 | reverse complement strand
CGGAATAAGCTGAGGGCACCGCGAAGCGGCGATTTTCTTGCCGGGAGCCGGGATTGTTAAGGGGGCGGCGATAGCCCCCTTAACACGTTCACGGGTGACGAGGTTAACAGAGAAGCAAGGAAAGTATAGTGAACGGAACCACCTCCACAGCCTCATGTTCCTCCAACCGACAAACCATCAGAACCGCGTATTCACACTCATAAACCACGTCCGACCCGGCTCATTATAGGTATACGCCCCCGCACCATACATATACGCCCCTGTCGTCGCATTTCCCGTCGTCTGGGCATTCCCCGCACGCCACTGGCGTTTATCAAAGACGTTATCCACGCCCCCGGTCAGGCTCACATATTTGGTCACATCCCAGGTCGCGCTCAGGCCGACGATGCTGTACGGGCTCACTTCGTCCAGCTCGGATCCGGTCGCCGGCTGACCTTTGTAGTTGTACTTCTTCGGCTGCTGCTTGCCGTACCAGGTAAAGGTCGACTGCAACGACACATCCTGCTGCACCTGCCAGCTCAGGGTGGAGTTCAGCGTGTACTCCGGAATGATCGACAGACGGTCGCCGGTCTCCTTGTTTTTGCTTTGCAACATATAGGTAATGTTGTTGGTCCAGTTGATGGCGTCGCTGACCGGCACGTTCAGGGTGCCTTCCAGCCCTTCAACTACCGCCTTCGGCACGTTTTCCCACTGATAAATATCGGTGCGGGTTCTCCCGGCAGAGGTCTGGCCGATCGGCGCATAGCCCGCTTCAATCTTGTCGCGGTAGTCGTTGCGGAACCAGGTCACGCCCGCCAGCCAGCCGTCGCGTTTCCACTCCAGGCCAATCTCTTTGTTGATGCTGGTTTCCGCTTTCAGATCTTCGTTACCCAGCATGTAGCAGCCCACGCCGTCGGCGCTGGCATAGCAGCCCTGGCCTTTGCTGTAGAGCAGGTAGTTCGGGTTGGTCTGGTAGAGGCTTGGCGCTTTATAGGCGCGGGCGATACCCATCTTCAGGGTGAAATCATCCCCCAGCCCCTGGGAAAGGTTGAGGGACGGGCTCCAGTTGTTGCCGACGATGGAGTGATGATCGAAGCGCAGCGCCGGGGTCAGCATGGTGGTGTCGGTCAGCTCCATGTTGTTTTCAGCGAACAGGGAGAAGATTTCCGCGTCGGAGTAGGGGCTGCGATTATCGCTCATTCCCGCAATGGCGCCGCCCTGCAGGGCCTGGCCGTTGGAGGACATATCCTTCATCCGCTGCTGATCCCACTCGGCGCCCAGGGTCAGGTTCTGGTTGACGATAAAGTCGATCGGCAGGTTGATCTCACTGTGCAGCATCACGTCGGAGAGGTCGGTGTCGGTGAACTTATCGCTGTTGAACAGTCCCTCCAGACCGCCCGCCAGCCCCTCGCCGAGACGGGAGTTGCGGGTGTGCTCATACTGCGCCCAGTTATTGGTGGTGATGCCATTATCCCAGCCGCCGGTCCAGGTCAGGGCGAAGTTCTGGCGATAGATCCGGTTGGTCTCTTTGCCGTAATTTTTCTTCACCAGCCCGTTGCTGCTGTTGTCGTTGTTGGTGTTCTGGGTATCCCCGGCATAGAGGTTGTTCTGGCGGCTGTAGCCCGCTTCGAACTGCAGGGCCTGCATCGGGGCAAACTCCCAGCGCAGCACGCCGTTCACGTCTTTATTCTCCACGCCTTCACGTCCGGCGGGCAGCGTGTCGGCATAGGCGCCGGTACGTTCAGACTGATGACCCTGGTTGATATCCCAGGCGTCGGCCTGGGTTTTATCCAGGTTGCCATACAGACGGAAGCTGAACGCGTCGCTCAGCGGGCCGCTCAGGCTAAAGTTGGTGCGTTTGGTGGAGCCTTCTTCGTTGTGCTCAGGGGCATTCAGGTAGGTGTTCCAGGAGCCATGCCACTCGTTGCTGACCTTTTTGGTGATGATGTTCACCACGCCGCCCGCCGCGCCGTTACCGTAACGCGCCGCCGCCGGGCCTCGGATCACTTCGATACGCTCGATCATCTCTGGCGGCACCCAGCCGGTGTTGCCGCGGGTGTCACGCTCGCCGCGCCAGCCCAGACGGATGGAGTTGCGGCTGGTCACCGGCTTACCGTCAATCAGGATCAGGGTGTTTTCCGGGCCCATGCCGCGGATATCAATCTGGCGGTTGTTGCCGCGCTGGCCGCTGGTGGAGTTACCGGTCAGGTTAACGCCCGGCATGGTGCGGATGATCTCCGACACATCGCGCGCCGACGGGTTTTTACGGATCTCATCCGCGGTAATGGTGGAGACGCCCGGCGCCTGCAGGTTCTGCTCGGCAGCGGTGATCACCATGGTATCTTCGTGCCCGGCGGTTTCGGCTGCCATCGCAGGCAGTGCCACACCGTAAATTCCCAGATTGACCAGTAAGGTCAGCGAGTGAAGCTTATTATTCATTGTATGTCCTGCTTTTCGATGCCGCATGCCTCATGGCTCCGTCCCGAATGGGTGAGGCGGCGGAAGGAGATCGCCCGCAGTCTGCGAAAACCCCTCGATCCTGAGTCAGTACGCAGCGCAGAGCATGGTTATTAACTGTTCGCGCTTCCCACAGCGCGCCCATACGCTATTGCAAATGCAAATAGTTATCAATAATATTATCGATATTGTTTATCTTTAATCAACAATTCAGAACAAATCATGGGGTTGAATCGGTGACGACGCTGGAAACGGGAAGTGATGCCTGGTGGCAGTCGAAACAGGGACCCGACCGGGTGCGGGAGGGGGATCATTATCGGGTGACGTTCTGCTGGCGCGACCCGCAGGGCACGGAGCAGACCTCGCCGCTAAAAAGGGTGTGGCTCTATATCACCGGCGTGACCGATCACCACCACAACGCCCGCCCCCAGACGCTGGAGCGCATTAATGGCACCGACGTCTGGCAGTGGCAGGGCGAGTTCAGCCCCCACTGGCGCGGCAGCTACTGTTTTATCCCCTCTGAACGCGACGACGACTTTGCTGAGGCGGTGTTTGCCTCCGACCCGCCGGACCGCATGGCCCTGCGCGAAGGCTGGCGCAGGCTGCTGCCAAAGGCCATCGCCGATCCGCGCAATCCACAGCACTGGCGCGGCGGACGCGGCCATCCGGTCTCGGCTCTCGAAATGCCCGAAGCGCCGCTACAGCCTGGCTGGGATCGGCCGGATACCCCGTATCAACCCGCGCAGTGCATCACCTGGCAGAGCGCAAGGCTCGGCAACACCCGCCGGGTATGGATCTTTACCACCGGCGAAGCATCCCCAAACGAACGTCCGCTGGCGGTGCTGCTCGACGGGCAGTTCTGGGCCGAGAGCATGCCGGTCTGGCCCGCGCTGACGGCGCTCACCCTCGATGGTCAGCTGCCGCCTGCGGTCTACGTGCTGATCGACGTCATCGACACCGACCATCGCAGCCGCGAGCTCCCCTGTAATCCCGATTTCTGGCTCGCCGTTCAGGAGGAGCTACTGCCGCAGGTGCAGGCCCTGGCGCCGTTCAGCGACCGCGCCGATCGTACCGTGGTCGCCGGGCAGAGCTTTGGCGGTCTCTCGGCGCTCTATGCCGGGCTGCACTGGCCCCAACGCTTTGGCTGCGTGCTCAGCCAGTCGGGCTCCTTCTGGTGGCCGCATCGCGGCGGCAAGCACGACGGCATCATTATCGAACAGCTTAAAAACCAACAGCTGTCGGCCCAGAGCCTGCGCATCGTCCTTGAGGCGGGGCGACGTGAGCCACTGATTTTTCGCGCCTGTCAGGCGCTGTATGCCGAGCTACAGCAGACACAGCAGCCGGTTATCTGGCGTCCGGTGGACGGCGGACATGATGCACTTTGCTGGCGGGGAGGGCTGACGCAGGGGCTGATGACTCTCTGGCAGCCGCTTATTTAATAATGGAGTCTGGTATGGAATTCAGTAACCCCTTCGACGATCCGCAGGGTCTGTTCACCATTGTGCAAAATGCCCAAAATCAGTACAGCCTCTGGCCGCAGCAGTGCGCTATGCCTGACGGCTGGCACGTGGTGTGTGAGGCGCAGTCGCAGGAAGCCTGTCAGCAGTGGCTTGCCGCCCACTGGCAAACCCTGATCCCGGCCCATTTTGCACAGGTGACTCCATGAGCGTTAAACATCCTCTCGTGGCGGCCCAGCCGGGGATCTGGATGGCGGAACAGCTCTCCGACCTGCCCAACGCCTGGAGCGTGGCCCACTATGTCGAGCTGACCGGCCCGGTGGATGCGCCATTGCTGGCGAAAGCGGTGGTGGCGGGCATGATGCAGGCCGATACCCTGCGTATGCGGTTTACCGAGGATAACGGCGAGATCGGGCAGTGGGTGGACGAGAGTGCTACCCTGCCGGAACCGCAGATTATCGACCTGCGCCACCACGCCGACCCGCATGCCGCCGCGTTGGCAACCCTGCAGGCCGACCTCAACCAGAACCTGCGCGTCGACAGCGGCCAGCCGCTGGCCTTCCACCTGCTGCTTCAGGTGGCGGATAACCGCTGGTACTGGTATCAGCGCTATCACCACTTAGTGGTGGATGGCTTCAGTTTTCCCGCCATTACCCGACAGATCGCCGCGATTTACCGCGCCTGGTCTAAGGGGGAAGCCACGCCGGAATCGCCGTTTACCCCCTTTGCTGAAGTGGTGGAGGAGTATCAGCGCTACCAGCAGAGCGAGGCCTGGGCCCGCGACGGCGCCTTCTGGGCGGAGCAGCGCAAGCAGTTGCCGCCGCCGGTGTCGCTCTCCAGCGCGCCGCTGCCGGGGCGCGCCGCCACAACCGATATTTTGCGTCTGAAGCTGACCGCCGATCGCCAGGCCTTCAGCCAGCTTGCGAATAACAGCCAGAGCCAGCGTACCGATCTCGCCCTGGCGCTGGTGGCCCTGTGGCTCGCCCGCCTGACCGGACGGATGAGCTACGCCGCCGGGTTTATCTTTATGCGCCGGATGGGCTCCGCGGCGCTGACCGCCACCGGCCCGGTGCTGAACGTGCTGCCCCTGGCGGTGAACATCAACCCGCAGGAGACGCTGCCGGAACTGGCCCAGCGCCTGGCGGGGCAGATGAAAAAGATGCGCCGCCATCAGCGTTACGACGCCGAGCAGATCGTCCGCGACAGCGGGCGTGCCGCCAGTGACGAGGCGCTGTTTGGCCCGGTGTTTAACGTCAAGGTCTTTGATTACCAGCTGGATATCGATGGCGTGCAGGCGGTGACCCATACGCTCGCCACCGGCCCGGTCAACGATCTGGAGATGGCGCTCTTCCCGGACGAGCAGGGCGGCCTGAGCATTGAGATCCTCGCCAATAAACAGCGTTATGACGAGGCCACCCTGGTGCGCCACGTCGAACGCCTGCCCGGGCTGCTGGCGCAGTTTGCCGCCAACAGCGACCTGCGCTGCGGCGAGGCCGAAACGGTCTCTGACGTTGAATATCAGCAGCTGGAAAATATTAACCAGACCGCGGTTCCGCTGCCGCGCACCACCCTGAGCGGGCTGGTGGCGGAGCAGGCCGCGAAAACCCCGGACGCCCCGGCGCTGGCCGATGCGCAATACGAGCTGACCTACCGCCAGATGCGCGAGCAGGTGGTGGCCCTGGCGCATCTCCTGCGCGAGCGCGGGGTGAAGCCCGGCGACAGCGTGGCGGTGGCGCTCCCGCGCTCGGTGTTCCTGACGCTGGCCCTGCATGCCATTGTCGAAGTGGGGGCCGCGTGGCTGCCGCTGGACACCGGCTATCCCGACGATCGCCTGCAGATGATGATCGAGGATGCGCAACCCTCGCTGCTGATCACTACCGACGACCAGCGCCCGCGCTTTGACCATCTGCCGGTGGCGATTTTTAGTTACAACATACTATTACCTGCGGCGGATACCACACCTCTGCACCTGAGCAGGCCGGAACACACCGCCTATATCATCTTTACCTCCGGCTCAACAGGACGACCGAAAGGGGTGATGGTCGGCCAGACTGCCATCGTCAACCGCCTGCTGTGGATGCAAAACCACTACCCGCTCACCGCCGCAGACGTGGTGGCGCAAAAAACGCCGTGCAGCTTTGACGTCTCGGTATGGGAGTTCTGGTGGCCGTTTATCGCCGGGGCGAAGCTGATGATGGCCGAGCCGGAGGCGCACCGCGATCCGCTGGCGATGCAGGAATTCTTCGGGAAATATGGCGTCACCACCACCCACTTTGTGCCCTCGATGCTGGCGGCCTTTGTCGCCTCGCTGACCCCGGAAAACGCCGCCTGCTGCGCCAGCCTGAAACAGGTGTTCTGTAGCGGCGAAGCTCTGCCCACCGAACTGTGCCGGGAGTGGGAGCAGCTCACCCAGGTGCCGCTGCATAATCTGTATGGCCCCACCGAAGCGGCGGTGGATGTCAGCTGGTATCCGGCGTATGGTCCGGAGCTGGCGGCAGTAGAAGGCAACAGCGTGCCGATTGGCTTCCCGGTGTGGAATACCGGCCTGCGCATTCTGGATGGGATGATGCGCCCGGTGCCGTTCGGCGTGGCGGGGGATCTGTACCTCACCGGCATCCAGCTGGCGCAGGGCTATCTGGGCCGCCCGGATCTGACCGCCAGCCGCTTTATCGCCGATCCCTTTGCCCCCGGCGAGCGCATGTACCGCACCGGGGACGTGGCCCGCTGGCTGGATAACGGCGCGGTGGAGTATCTGGGCCGCAGCGACGATCAGCTGAAAATTCGCGGCCAGCGCATCGAGCTGGGTGAAATCGACCGGGCCATGCTGACCCTGCCGGACGTGGCCCAGGCGGTGACCCACGCCTGCGTCATCAACCAGGCGGCAGATACTGGCGGCGATGCCCGGCAACTGGTGGGTTACGTGGTTTCGGAATCCGGCCTGCCGCTGGATCGTAATGCGCTGTTAAATACCCTTAAAACTCAACTGCCGCCGCACATGGTGCCTGTAGTGTTATTGCAGCTCAGTGACCTGCCGCTCAGCGCCAACGGCAAGCTGGATCGCAAGGCGCTGCCACTGCCGGAACTGACGGTTAAAGCCCAGGGGCGCCCGCCGGAAACCGACACCGAATGGACCATTGCCGCGGCGTTTTCCGCCCTGCTGGGGTGTGAGATTAACGATATCGAGGCGGATTTCTTCGCCCTCGGCGGCCACTCGCTGCTGGCGATGCGTCTTGCCGCCAGCCTCAGCCGCCACTTTGCCCGCCAGGTTACGCCAGGACAGGTGATGGTGGCCCCGACGGTAGGTAAGCTGAGCGCGCTACTGGCATCCGACATCAGCGACGAGCAGGCTCAGCGTCTGGGTTACGAGACACTATTGCCTCTGCGCGAAAGCCACGGCCCGACGCTGTTCTGCTTCCATCCGGCCTCCGGGTTTGCCTGGCAGTTCAGCGTCCTGGCCCGCTACCTGAATCCGCGCTGGTCGATCATTGGCATTCAGTCGCCGCGCCCGGGGCCGATGCAAAACGGCGCGACCCTGGACGAGGTGATCGAGCACCATCTGGCGACGCTCCGGACTCAACAGCCGCGCGGGCCTTATTATCTGTTCGGCTATTCGCTGGGTGGCACCCTGGCTCAGGGGATCGCCGCTCGCCTGCGCGCGCAGGGAGAAGAGGTGGCGTTCCTCGGCCTGCTCGACACCTGGCCGCCGGAGACGCAAAACTGGTCCGAAAAAGAGGCCAACGGCCTGGATCCTGAGGTCTTAGCGGAGATTGAACGTGAGCGACAGGCGTTCCTCGCCGCCCAGCAGGGGCAAACATCCGGGGCGCTGTTTAGCGCCATCGAGGGTAACTACGCCGATGCGGTACGCCTGCTGACCACGGCGCACAGCTCAACCTTTGACGGCAAAGCGACGCTGTTTGTTGCGGAACGCACGCGAACGATGGATCCGCACAAGGCCTGGGCGCCGTGGGTAGGGGAGTTAGAGGTCTACAATCAGGATTGCGCCCACGTGGAGATCATCTCCCCGCAGGCGTTTGAGCAAATCGGCCCGGTGTTGAAGGAAATATTGGGGTAGCAACAACGCCCGGCGGCGCTGCGCTTGCCGGGCCTACGGTTCGTGCCATAAGGGTTTTTTAGGCCGGGTAAGGCGTAGCCGCCACCCGGCATTGAGGCACAGGTTCAGACCGCAGTGGTTTTGTAGGCCGGGTAAGGCGCAGCCGCCACCCGGCGTGTTTCTACCGCCGTCCCAGCGGCACCACCAGCGGCGTGCCCGCCACCGGGTCGTCGATGATCATGCAGCGCATCCCGTAGATCCGCTCGATCAGATCCGGGGTGACGATCGCTTTCGGTGCCCCCTCCGCCACAATCTTGCCGTCGCGCAGGGCAATCAAATGGGTGGCATAGCGGCAGGCCTGGTTCAGATCGTGCAGCACCGCCGCCAGGGTAAAGCCCTGGGTGCGGTTCAGGTCGCTCAGCAGCTCCAGCAGATCGATCTGATGGCTGATATCCAGCCAGGTGGTCGGCTCATCCAGCAGCATGATCGACGTCTCCTGGGCCAGCACCATCGCAATCCACGCCCGCTGGCGCTGCCCGCCGGAGAGGGTATCCACGCTCTGCGCCGCCAGGTCGGTAATGCCGGTGGCCTGCATCGCGTTGGCTACCGCCACTTCATCCTCTTTACGCCAGCGGGTGAACAGCGGCTGGTGCGGATAGCGCCCGCGCGCCACCAGCTCCTGGACGGTAATATCCCCCGGCGAGGTGGCGTTTTGCGCCAGCAGCCCGACCCGGCGCGCCACCTCTTTGCTGGCAAAGCGCTGGATCTGCTCCCCATCGAGATAAACGCTGCCGTGCAGCGGGGTCATCAGGCGGCTCAGGGTGCGCAACAGGGTCGATTTTCCGCAGCCGTTGGGGCCGATAATGGCGGTAAAGTGGCCGTCGGGGATCGCCACCTGCAGATCCTCGGCCACGATTTTCTTACCGTAGCCGAGGGTCAGATTGTCGCCGCGCAAGCGGGTCAGATTGGCACTCATTTCTTGCGGGACTCCTGAACAAGCAAGACGATGAGGTAGATGCCGCCCAGGCTGACGGTCACCACCCCCACCGGAAGTTGATAGGGCATAAACAGCCGCTGGGCGCAGAGATCCGCCGCCAGCAGCAAGAGCGATCCGCACAGCGCCGACTGGGTTAACCCCCAGCGGGCGGTACCGCTCAGGCGGCGGGCGATGTGCGGCGCCACCAGGGCAATGAAGGAGATCGGTCCGGCGATAGCGGTGGCCGCGGCGGTTAATACCACCGCCACCAGCATCAGCATCAGGCGCGAACGCTCGACGCTCACCCCCAGCGCACAGGCGCTGTCATCGCCCATCTCCAGCAGCCGCATGCGCTTCACCAGCACCAGGGCGCAGACAAACATCAACAGGATCAGCGGGGCGGCGGGCAGGGTTTTGGCCCACGTCAGGCCGTTAAGCGACCCGGCGAACCACAGCCCGGCAGAGAGCGAGGTCTCCAGCGACGCCTGTAGCAGCAGCCAGGTATTAAAGGCCATCAGCATGGCGCGCATGCCGATGCCGATGATGATCAGGCGGAAGGTCTCGATCCCGTCGCGCCAGGCCAGCGCCCAGACCACCAGCGAAGTGAGAATGCCCCCCGCCATGGCCGCAAGCGTAATGGCCGTCAGGTGCTGACCAAACAGCACCATCGCCACCAGCACGCCGCTCCAGGCCCCGGTGTTAAAGCCCATCACGTCCGGGCTGCCCAGCGGGTTGCGCATCAGCGACTGGAAAATAGCACCGCTGATCCCCAGCGCCGCGCCGACCAGCAGGGCCATCATCACTCTGGGTAAGCGCCATTCGGTGACCACCATGGTGATATTGCGCGGCGCGCTGCCGGTGAGGGCGTTAAAGACCTGCGAGAAGTCGAGCGTCACCGCGCCGCTTTGCAGGCTGACGATCGCCACGGCGAGACTCACCAGCACCAGCAGCAGGCAGCTGAACACTAAACGACGGGAAGGGGCCATCACACTCCACCTCCGCGCTTGCGGCGCACCAGGAAGATCAGCACCGGCGCGCCGATAAAGGCGCTGACCACGGATACCCGCAGCTCGCCCGGTACCAGAAGGCGACCGAGGATATCGGCAAACAGCAGCAGGGCAGGGGTGGCAAGCAGGGTCACCGGCAAGGACCAGCGGTGATCGGCCCCTACCAGCCAGCGGGCCATGTGCGGCATCATCAGGCCGATAAAGGCGATGGGGCCCACCACCGCCGTGGCGCTTCCGCACAATACGGTGATGGTCAGTAATCCCAGCAGCTGGGTGCGCGCCACCCGGCTGCCGAGGGCGGTAGCGGTGTCGCTCCCGAGGCTCAGGCTGTTGAGCGCCCGGCTTAACAGCAGCGCCACGGCGGCGGCGATCAGCACCGGTACGCTCACCACCTGCAACGTTTGCAGGGTGCGGATATCCAGGGAGCCCGCCTGCCAGAAGCGCAGCTGGTCGTAAACATCGGGGTTGAGCAGGGCGATGCCGTTGGAGAGCCCCTCCAGCACCGCGCCGAGCGCCACGCCCGCGAGCGTCAGGCGCACCGGGCTGAGCTGGCCGCCGCCCTGGCTGCCGGTAAAGGCCACCAGCAGGGAGGCGGCAAAGGCGCCGCACAGCGCCATCACCAGCTGTTCGCCGGGAGAGGAAAAGCCAAACAGCGCCGCGCCCAGCACGATGGCGAAGCTCGCTCCGGCGTTAACGCCGAGAATGCCGGGGTCGGCCAGCGGGTTGCGGGTCAGGGTCTGCATCAACGCCCCGGCGAGGCCGAGGGCAGCACCGGCCAGCAGGCCGGCCAGGGTGCGCGGCAGGCGGGCATCCCGCACGATGGTGCAGTCGGCGCTTTGACAGCTGGCGGAGAGGGCATCCACCACCACCGAAAAGGGCAGCGGTTTGGCGCCCACCAACAGGCTGAGGGCAATCGCCAGCGTGAGCAGTAACAGTAAGCCGGGCACGGCAACGGCCCGTGACGCGGAAAGGGAGTACGACATAGCTACGTCCATGATTTGATAATGATAGTAATTATCGTTATCTATCTTATTTAGCTATGTTAGCATGTGCGGCCATGGAATTGGTACAAAAGAAACCATTAAGGCTTTGTAATGACCCGACAATCCTGGCTGCTCAATCTGAGTTTGCTGAAGACCCATCCGGCGTTTCGTGCTGTTTTTATTGCCCGTTTTATCTCTATTTTATCCCTTGGCCTGCTCGGCGTGGCCGTCCCGGTACAAATCCAGATGATGACCCACTCCAGCTGGCTGGTGGGGCTCTCCGTTACCCTCACCGGCGGGGCGATGTTTATCGGCCTGATGGTGGGCGGAGTGCTGGCGGATCGCTACGAGCGTAAGAAGCTGATTCTGCTGGCCCGCAGCACCTGCGGGGTGGGCTTTGTCGGCCTCTGTCTGAACGCGCTGCTGCCGGAGCCGTCATTAATTGCCATCTATGTCCTCGGTCTGTGGGATGGCTTTTTTGCATCATTAGGGGTGACGGCGCTGCTGGCGGCGACACCTGCGCTGGTGGGACGCGAAAACCTGATGCAGGCGGGGGCCATCACCATGCTCACCGTGCGTCTGGGATCGGTTATCTCGCCGATGGTCGGCGGCCTGCTGCTCGGCACCGGTAACGTGGCCTGGAACTACGGCCTGGCGGCGGCGGGGACCTTTATCACCACCTTAACCCTGCTGCGGCTGCCCCTGCTGCCGCCTCCGCCCCAGCCGCGCGAGCATCCGCTTAAGTCGCTGCTGGCGGCGATCCGCTTTCTGTTCAGCAATCCGCTGATCGGTGGCATCGCCCTGTTGGGCGGGCTGCTGACGATGGCGAGCGCGGTGCGGGTGCTCTATCCGGCGCTGGCGATTACGTGGCAGATGAGCGTGTCGCAGATTGGCCTGCTCTATGCTGCCATCCCGCTGGGTGCAGCCTTTGGCGCCCTCACCAGCGGCAATCTGGCGCAGAGTGCCCGTCCGGGGCTGATTATGCTGCTGGCGACCCTGGCCTCGTTTATCGCCATCGGCTTCTTCAGCCTGATGCCGGTCTGGGCGCTGGGGGTGATCTGCCTGGCGCTGTTTGGCTGGCTGAGCGCGGTGAGTTCGCTGCTGCAATACACCCTGATCCAGACCCAGACCCCGGAGGCGATGCTCGGGCGGATCAACGGCTTGTGGACGGCGCAAAACGTTACCGGCGATGCGATTGGTGCCGCCATTCTCGGCGGGCTGGGGGCGATCATGACCCCGGTAGCGGCGGCGAGCAGCAGCGGGTTTGTGCTGGCGATAGTGGGGGCGATATTGCTGGTGGTGCTGGCGGAGCTACGCCGGTTCCGGCAGGAGGTCGCTCCGGTTTAAAACGGTGGAATGTGCCGGGTGGCGGCTACGCCTTACCCGGCCTACAAAACCTACACCGGCACGAACCGTAGGCCCGGTAAGCGCAGCGCCACCGGGCATCAGGCCGAACGGTACAACCCCCCCCGAACCGTAGGCCCGGTAAGCGAAGCGCCACCGGGCATCAACAGGCACGACTATTTAAACAAGGTCTCTAACCGCTCCAGCACCCGGGTGGCGCTGAAATAATCCAGACGGAAGGTTTCAGTCCCCAGCGCCCAGACGCGTTTGTTCTGCACCGCCGGCAGATGGGCCAGCAGGGGGTTGGCGTAGATCGCCTCCACATCCTTCTGATCCCCGGCAAACAGGAACAGCCCTTCGCCATTCAGTCCGGCGGCCAGGTTTTCACCCCCTAACTGCACAATGTCGTGGCGCTTGCCCTGGCTCTGGGACGGATTCAGCCCGGCGGGCAGGGGGGCAAGGGTGAAGCCGAGCTGTTGCAGCAGCTTGCCCTGCGCCGACTCGGTGGTCCAGAGGTTGGCGCTGTGGGCGGCAGCGGTGTAGACGATGGCATTCACCGGCTGCGGCGGCAGCTTCATCTGCTGCTTCACCCGGGCGAGCTGCTTATCAAACTCCGCAATCCGCGCTGCGGCCTGCTGCTCCTGGCCAGTAATCGTGCCCAGCTGGGTCAGCAGCGCCTGCCAGCTTTTATCGTCGTAATTGATGATAAGGGTCGGGGCGATGGCGGAGAGCTGATCGTAGAGCGCGACGGCGGAATCGCCCCCGGTGGCGCTGATGAGGTTCAGATCCGGCATCTGAGCGGCCACCGCTTCTGCGCTCGGCTCGCCGATGTAGAGCCGGGCCAGCTTACGCTCTTTCGCGATATCACCCCACTGGCGCAAAAAGCCCTGATCGTCCGCCACCCGGTTATTC
>NZ_JBBCPK010000102.1:0-13253 GCF_037150775.1 Leclercia sp. M50 | reverse complement strand
AGAGCAGTGCAACGCGGCTTTCGCTCACCGTTGCGAGGTGGCGTATATTACGCTTTCCTCTTTCAGAGTCAAGCGATTATTTTCGCTTTTCTCCTCAACCGGCCCGGCTGTCTGTGTGAAGTGATTCACATCCGCCGTGTCGATGGAGGCGAATTATAGGGAGTTCTTCGGCGCTGACAAGCGGAAAAAGACAATTTTATTTCAACCGCTCACCTTTTCGCCACAACGCCTATTTTTGCTGCTTTTTGATGGTTTCCGGCAGCGCTGCCAGGCTGTTAATCACGCAATCCGCTGCATTTTCCGCTTCAGGCGTGACAGGCTTGCCAGTACGCACCAGAATTTTATGACCCACGCCTGCCGCGGCAGCTGCCTGCATATCTTCCAGTTTATCGCCCACCATATATGAAGCGCTCATATCTATATGAAGGAACTCTTGTGCGGAAGTGAGCATACCCGGGTGTGGTTTTCGGCAATCACAGGTCTGGCGATACTCGTCCACGGTCCCCTGTGGGTGATGCGGACAATAATAGATACCGTCCAGATCAACGCCGCGATCCGCCAGTGACCAGTCCATCCATTCCGTTAAGGTCTCAAACTGTGCTTCGGTGAATTTACCGCGCGCGATACCTGACTGGTTGGTGACGACCACCAGCGCAAATCCCATCTCTTTTAATTCACGCATGGCTTCAATAACGCCATCAATGAATTCAAATTCGTCTATCTCATGCACATAACCATGATCGACATTAATTGTGCCGTCACGATCGAGAAAAATTGCGGGTACTGATTTTGCCACCGGTTTGCTCCTGAATAGGGATGTCTGCGTAGTATCTCATGTTTCACTGCGCAAGAAAGTGCTCATCGCGCAGAGTTGGATTGATTTAGACGTCTGGATGCCTTAACATCCGTTTTGTTGACGGTCATCGCCCGTATCAGGCAGCAGAAAATGCCACGGCTAACTTACATACGATAAAAATAATCTAATGATTAAACTTTCGAATATCACCAAAGTGTTCCAGCAAGGGAACCGTACCATTCAGGCGTTGAACAACGTTAGCCTGCATGTTCCGGCTGGACAGATTTATGGCGTCATTGGCGCCTCAGGTGCAGGTAAAAGTACGCTCATTCGTTGCGTTAACCTGCTTGAACGCCCGACCGAAGGCCACGTTCAGGTTGATGGTACGGAACTGACTACGCTTTCAGAAGCAGAACTGACTAAAGCCCGCCGCCAGATTGGCATGATCTTCCAGCACTTTAACCTGCTCTCTTCGCGCACCGTGTTTGGCAACGTTGCCCTGCCGCTGGAGCTGGATAACACGCCCAAAGACGAAATCAAACGCCGCGTCACCGAACTGCTGGATCTGGTCGGTCTGAGCGAGAAGCACGACACCTTCCCGGCCAACTTGTCCGGCGGACAAAAGCAGCGCGTGGCGATTGCGCGTGCGCTGGCCAGCAACCCAAAAGTATTACTCTGTGACGAAGCCACCAGCGCCCTAGATCCGGCAACAACCCGCTCGATTCTGGAGCTGTTAAAGGATATCAACCGTCGGCTGGGACTGACCATTCTCCTTATTACGCACGAGATGGATGTGGTTAAGCGCATCTGCGACTGTGTGGCGGTGATAAGCCAGGGTGAACTGATTGAACAAGACACCGTCAGCGAAGTGTTCTCGCATCCGAAAACCCCACTGGCGCAGCAGTTTATTCAGGCCACGCTGCATCTGGATATTCCGGAAGACTATCTGGCACGTTTAAAGGCACAACCAGAAGCAAACAGCGTTCCAATGCTGCGGATGGAGTTTACCGGCAAGTCAGTGGATGCCCCGCTGCTGTCAGAAACTGCGCGCCGCTTCAATGTGAACAACAACATTATTAGCGCGCAGATGGATTACGCCGGTGGCGTGAAGTTCGGCATCATGCTGACTGAAATGCACGGTACGCAAGAAGATACGCAGGCGGCGATCGCCTGGCTGCAAGAGCATCATGTAAAAGTTGAGGTACTGGGTTATGTCTGAGGCAATGATGTGGTTGCTGGCACGCGGCGTATGGGAAACGCTGGCGATGACCTTCGTATCCGGCTTCTTCGGTTTTGTCATTGGTCTGCCGGTGGGCGTGCTGCTGTACGTTACCCGTCCGGGCCAGATAATTGAGAACGCAAAACTTTACCGCACGCTCTCCGCGCTGGTGAACATCTTCCGTTCCATTCCCTTCATCATTCTGTTGGTATGGATGATCCCCTTCACTCGCGTTATTGTGGGCACGTCCATTGGCCTGCAGGCTGCCATCGTCCCCCTGACCGTGGGCGCGGCGCCGTTTATCGCCCGTATGGTTGAGAACGCGCTGTTAGAGATCCCATCGGGCCTGATTGAAGCGTCCCGCGCCATGGGTGCGACGCCGATGCAGATCGTTCGCAAGGTCTTACTGCCAGAAGCATTACCAGGTCTGGTCAACGCGGCCACCATCACGCTCATTACTCTGGTGGGTTACTCAGCGATGGGTGGTGCGGTAGGCGCCGGCGGTCTGGGACAGATCGGCTATCAGTATGGTTACATTGGCTACAATGCTACCGTTATGAATACCGTGCTGGTTCTGCTGGTTGTACTGGTTTATCTCATTCAATTCTCTGGCGATCGCATCGTCCGGGCTGTTACGCACAAATAACGTTACACAACACAAACTCGACGAGTTAAGGATAAAAACATGGCGTTTAAATTTAAGACCTTTGCTGCGGTAGGCGCGCTGATCGGCTCTCTGGCACTGGTAGGTTGTGGCCAGGACGAAAAAGATCCAAACCACATCAAAGTGGGTGTTATCGTCGGTGCGGAGCAGCAGGTTGCAGAGACGGCAGCGAAAGTGGCGAAAGAGAAGTATGGCCTGGACGTGGAGCTGGTGACGTTTAACGATTATGTACTGCCTAACGAAGCGCTGAGCAAAGGCGATATCGATGCTAACGCCTTCCAGCACAAACCGTACCTGGATCAGCAGATCAAAGATCGTGGCTACAAGCTGGTTGCGGTGGGCAATACTTTCGTTTACCCAATCGCGGGCTACTCCAAAAAAATCAAATCATTAGAAGAACTGCAGGACGGTTCTCAGGTAGCAGTACCTAACGATCCAACCAACCTTGGCCGTTCCCTGCTGCTGCTGCAGAAAGTGGGTCTGATTAAACTGAAAGATGGTGTTGGCCTGCTGCCGACCGTTCTGGACGTGACCGAGAATCCAAAAAACCTGAAAATTGTTGAGCTGGAAGCGCCACAGCTGCCACGTTCTCTGGATGATGCGCAGATCGCCCTGGCGGTTATCAACACCACTTACGCCAGCCAGATTAACCTGACGCCAGCGAAAGACGGTATCTTCGTGGAAGATAAAGACTCTCCGTACGTTAACCTGATCGTTACCCGCGAAGATAACAAAGATGCGGAAAACGTGAAGAAGTTCGTACAGGCTTACCAGTCTGATGAAGTTTACCAGGAAGCAAACAAAGTCTTTAACGGTGGTGCAGTTAAAGGCTGGTAATCTTACCTTTGTGTAATATCATTCAGGACGGGCGTAAGCCCGTCTTGTCATTTATGCAGGCAACTGATTCAATATCTGACGATTTGATTATTCATTGAGGAAACAATATGCGTGCTTTACCGATCTGTCTTTTAGCACTGATGCTGAGCGGTTGTTCTATGCTAAGCAGATCTCCTGTTGAACCTGTTAAAAGCACAGCAACCCCGCCGAAAGTGGAGCCTGAAAAGCCAAAAGCACCACGTCCTGCGCCGGTCAGAATCTATACCAAGGCTGAAGATTTAGTGGGTAAACCGTTCCGCGATCTGGGTGAAGTCTCGGGCGAATCTTGCCAGGCCACCAACCAGGATTCTCCTCCAAATATCCCTACTGCGCGTAAACGCATGCAGATCAATGCCTCTAAAATGAAGGCCAATGCGGTTCTGCTGCACAGCTGCGAAGTTACCAGCGGCACACCTGGCTGCTATCGTCAGGCCGTTTGCGTAGGTTCTGCCCTTAACGTCTCGGCGAAATGAGTACATTCCAGTTCGAGCAGATAGGCGTTATTCGCTCACCCTATAAAGAGAAGTTTGCCGTGCCACGCCAGCCTGGTCTGGTGAAAAGCTGTAGCGGCGAACTTCACTTGCTCGCGCCCTATAATCAGGCCGATGCCGTGCGCGGACTGGAAGCGTTCAGCCACCTGTGGGTGCTGTTTATCTTTCATCAGACCATGGCTGGCGGCTGGCGCCCTACCGTGCGCCCACCTCGTCTCGGCGGTAACGCCCGAATGGGAGTGTTTGCCACGCGCTCGACCTTTCGTCCAAACCCTGTCGGTATGTCGCTCATCGAACTGAAAGGCATTCGCTGCCAGAAGGATCAGGTGATTCTGGAGCTTGGCAGCCTGGATCTGGTGGACGGTACGCCCGTAGTGGATATCAAACCTTACCTGCCCTTTGCAGAAGCCTTGCCGGATGCGCGTGCCAGCTACGCCCAGCAGGCCCCCCAGGCAGATACGCCGGTCTGGTTTACCGATGCGCTCACCCCCCAGTTGATCCAGCTGGAGAAGCGCTATCCTCGACTGCGGGAATTTATCATCGACGTGCTGGCCCAGGATCCCCGTCCGGCCTACCGTAAAGAGGAAGAGGCAGGGAAAACCTACGCCGTCCTGTTGCTGGATTTTAACGTTCGCTGGCGCGTTACCGCGGCGGGCTTTGAAGTGTTTGCCCTCGAGCCGCAGTAATTTTATCCTCTTCTCTTTTGGCATCTTTGCCACACTGGTAAACTAAACCACTTTTTTTGTGTCAGGCTGCCGGTCAGCCTGTTCCACTCTTCGAAATGGAACCGTAACAACATGCGTACTAGCCAATATCTGCTCTCCACTCTGAAGGAGACACCTGCCGACGCCGAGGTGATCAGCCACCAGCTGATGCTGCGCGCCGGGATGATCCGCAAGCTGGCCTCCGGGTTATACACCTGGTTGCCGACCGGCGTGCGCGTCCTGAAAAAAGTCGAAAACATCGTGCGTGAAGAGATGAATAACGCCGGTGCTATCGAGGTGTTAATGCCGGTAGTTCAGCCCTCTGAACTGTGGCAGGAGAGTGGTCGCTGGGAGCAGTATGGTCCGGAACTGCTGCGTATTGCCGATCGTGGCGATCGTCCATTCGTTCTCGGCCCAACGCATGAAGAGGTCATTACCGATCTGATCCGCAACGAGCTGAGCTCATACAAGCAGTTGCCGCTGAACTTCTTCCAGATCCAGACCAAATTCCGTGATGAAGTGCGTCCACGTTTTGGCGTCATGCGCTCTCGCGAATTCCTGATGAAAGATGCTTACTCTTTCCACACTTCTCAGGAATCGCTGCAGGAGACCTATGACAAGATGTACGAAGCGTACAGCAAAATCTTCTCCCGCATGGGTCTGGATTTCCGCGCCGTTCAGGCTGATACCGGTTCTATCGGCGGTAGCGCATCCCATGAGTTCCAGGTGCTGGCACAGAGCGGTGAAGACGATGTGATCTTCTCTGACTCCTCTGATTACGCCGCGAACATTGAGTTTGCAGAAGCCCTGGCGCCAAAAGCGCCGCGAGCTGCGGCAACCGAAGAGATGAAGCTGGTTGATACACCAAACGCGAAAACCATCGCCGAGCTGGTTGAGCAGTTCAATCTGCCGATCGAAAAAACGGTCAAAACCCTGCTGGTGAAATCCACCGAAGGCAGCGCCTACCCGCTGGTTGCTCTGCTGGTCCGTGGCGATCACGAGTTGAACGAAGTGAAAGCCGAGAAGCTGCCACAGGTTGCAAGCCCGTTAACCTTCGCAACGGAAGCGGAAATCCGCGCCGTCGTCAACGCGGGCCCTGGTTCTCTGGGTCCGGTGAATATGCCTGTTCCTGTTGTGGTTGACCGCACGGTCGCCGCGATGAGCGACTTCTCCGCTGGCGCGAACATCGACGGCAAACACTATTTCGGCATTAACTGGGATCGCGACGTCGCGACGCCAGAAGTGGCGGATATTCGTAACGTGGTGGCAGGCGATCCAAGCCCGGACGGCAACGGCACCCTGATGATCAAACGCGGTATCGAAGTCGGTCATATCTTCCAGCTGGGTGATAAATACTCCCGCGCGCTGAACGCCGCCGTTCAGGGTGAAGATGGCCGCAACCAGGTCCTGACCATGGGCTGCTACGGTATTGGTGTAACCCGTGTGGTTGCTGCCGCTATCGAGCAGAACTACGACGAGCGTGGCATCGTCTGGCCGGACAACATCGCTCCGTTCCAGGTGGCGATCCTGCCGATGAACATGCATAAGTCCTACCGTGTGCAGGAGCTGGCGGAAAAACTCTACAGCGAGCTGCGTGCGCAGGGTATCGAAGTGCTGATGGACGATCGTAAAGAGCGCCCAGGCGTGATGTTTGCGGATATGGAACTGATCGGCATTCCGCACACCATCGTGATCGGCGATCGTAACCTCGATAATGACGAAATCGAGTATAAGTATCGTCGTAACGGTGAGAAGCAGATGATTAAAACCGGTGACGTGCTTGAGTATTTAATCAAAAACATCAAAGGTTGATGTCGTAAGAGGCCCTGATTTTCAGGGCCTCTTTTTTTACAAGGATTGTAAAAGATATGAAAATGCACAGGGCGTTGCATCGCCTGCTCGTTCCCTCTCTCTTTTTATTTTCCGGCTGTACGCTTGATGTCAGCAGACAGGAAAGCGCAGCAAATGCAGTAGAGGCTCAGTCGAAAAAATGGGCAATCAAACTGCAGCGCCAGAGTTCTCTTTCAGAAAAAAAGCTGCTCGAAATCACCGAAAAAGAGCTTAAAGCTGGCGATCTTCTCTTCTCATCCAGCATCGGGATTACGTCCCTTGGCATTCGCCTGCTCAGTACCTCTTCCGTCAGTCACGTTGCAGTTTATCTCGGCAATCATGATGTGGCAGAAGCGACAGGCAACGGGGTGCAAATTATAAGCCTGGAAGATGCCATGCAGCACAGCGACAAATTATTCGCTTTAAGGGTGCCCAACCTGACACCCGAGCAAGCGGCAACCATTAAAGTATTTGCCGAACAGGCGCAACATAGCCGCTATAACTATCGGGGAATTATTGAGTTTGTTCCCTTCATGGTGACAAAACAATTATGTTCGCTGAATCCCTTCTCAGAAACTTTTCGCCAGCAGTGCGTTAGCGGCTTTGCCACTGCACAATTAAGCAGAACAAGCGAAGATGAAAAAAAGGCGTGGTTTTGTTCGGAATTTGTTAGCGATGCCTTCCTGAAAGCGGGTCACCCGCTGACGATGGCAGAATCAGGCTGGATAAGCCCTGCCGATTTGATGCATATGCGTGAAGGCGATATCTCCACCTATAAACCTGAAACAGAGCTACGGTACATTGGCCATCTCAAACCCGGAATTTACATCAAAACGCGTCGCTTTGTAGGACTCAGGCCCTGATAATTGGGCCGGCAACCCCCTCCGGCCCAGCTTCTCAACGAGACTGACAATCTTTGCCAGCCTGGAAGGCTGCATCTTTATCGACTATCAGCGTTTTAACGCTTTGACCAGTGTCCGGGTTGGCCTCAAGAGTAAAATGCCCGTTCACGGTGAGCAGCACCGGTTTAGTATCATTTCCGCGCGCCGCCGCGTAATCCCGCTCCAGCTGCGCGTTATTCGCTACGCTCAACTTTTTGCCGGTGGCACAGTCGGTGAAGCTCGCCGCATCAGCCATATAGAAATACATGCCGCGCATCGCCATTGGCGTTGATGGCAGGGCAGCGTTAACGGGCGCCAGGGTGTAGTTAAACTGCGACTCGATCGGATTTCCTTCCCGATTGAGCATCTCCAGCCCTTCGCCTTTCGCCCGGAAATAGTGCTTTTCGCCCTGCGTGTCCGTCAGCACCAGCTTATCCGCTGTTCGCGCCCAGCTGCCGTAGCTGGCGAAAGAGGAAGGCGCCTTTGCCCCCTGATAATGTTGGTTCATTACCCAGGTGCCATCTTTTTCCAGAAACAGTGAGGTTTCGATACCTTCGCAGTCGGCGCAGGGTAAAACGCCCCGCCAGCTCTGCTGCATCGGTTTTAGCGCCTCTTCATGGGCTGGCTCCAGCGCCTGCACCTCTGCCCGGTTATGACATCCCATCAGGATGGCCAGCGCGCCTGCAGCCACCACTGAAAATATTGCTGTTTTCACATCAGATTCCTTTTCTCAACCCGCCTGCTCCCCGTTAATCCTGGGGGCCTCGAACTTTGCCACGCAGTGCTTTGACGGTCGATTTTTGTGATTTAGAAGCCAGACGGCGCTCTTTCGATGCGCGTGTCGGGCGGGTTGCCCGCCGGCTTTTTTGCACTGCCGTTAACTCTTGTATTACCGCCACCAGCCGGGCAAGCGCGGCTTCCCGGTTCATCTCCTGGCTGCGGTACTCCTGCGCCTTGATAATAATGATGCCGTCAGAGGTGATCAGATGATGGCTGGCGGCGAGCAGGCGCTCTTTATAATACTCTGGCAGGCTGGATGCCCGAATGTCAAAGCGCAGATGAATAGCCGTTGAGGTTTTGTTCACATGCTGGCCCCCTGCTCCCTGGGCGCGGATCGCGGTGATCTCCACTTCATGATCGGGCAGGGCGACGGTTCGGGAGACTACGATCATGAACGGGACTGCCAGGCTTCCGGATGAATTTCCAGATTATTCTCAGCATCCGACAGCCAGATGGCGCCATCCTGAATGGTTGCCTGCAGAATCATGGTTCGACCGGCAAATGCGCTCAGCTTAGCCAGTTGATCATCATCCAGATACCAGACAGACAGGTTGGCAAACTGGGCGCACTTATTCTTGTTCTGCTGCCACCAGATCTCCGCTGCGCGGCTGTTGTAGGTAAAGAGCGCCACTTCAGCAGATTGCGTGCAGGCTTTCTTGATGCGACGCTCATCCGGCAGGCCCAGCTCAATCCAGAGATCGATACCCAGATGATCGTTGAGCAGCCAGGCTTCCGGCTCGTCTTCCGCACTTAACCCGCGGGTAAATTGCAGGCGCTCATTGGCGTACTTAATCCACGCCAGCAGGCGCAGCATCATGCGCTCTTGCGTTTCGGAGGGATGACGCGCCAGCGTCAAGGTCGCATCCAGAAACTGATTGCGGTCTAAATCCGCCACATTGACCGCGGCTTTGTAAATTGTCGCTTTAAGCGCCATGAGAGAACTCCTTTCGAATCAGGTGCGCATTGTAGCGAAATCTCCGCCAAAAGGCTGTTACAGGCTTGAGAATGTCTGCAACATCAACCTGCTGATATTGCTTAAATGAGTATGGTATAGTCACCTTGCTAAACCGAGTTTATCTTCGTAGGCTTAATGGTATCTCACAGTAAAGTCAGTGCGCTGGCAGGAGGGGATGTGGATAATTATTGTGAGCTAATTCGCAAACGGTATGCGGAAATTGCCAGCGGCGATCTGGGGTATATCCCCGATGCGTTGGGCTGTGTATTGAAAGTTCTGAATGAAATGGCGTCGGATGACACGCTTTCAGAATCGGTCAGAGAAAAAGCAGCATATGCTGCTGCGAATTTACTGGTGAGCGATTATGTCAATGAATGATACCTATCAACCTATTAACTGCGATGATTACGACAATCTCGAACTCGCCTGCCAGCATCACCTGCTTCTTACGCTGGCGTTAAAAGATGGCGAAGTGCTGAAGGCCAGGGCGAACGATCTGGTTTCCCGTAAGAACGTGGAGTATCTGGTTGTGGAAGAAGGCGGCGCAACGCGCGAACTGCGTCTCGATAAAATAGCCAGCTTCAGTCATCCCGAAATCGGCACCGTTGTGGTGAGCGAGTCCTGATCCCGTGTAACGGGCAGCCTGCTGCCCGTTACGTTTTCCACTCCAGCTCTACGCCCCGCTCCGCTTCAGCCGCCCCTTCATGCGTTACAAACACCCCCGCCGCTGCCACCAACGTTTCTCCGTAGAATAGAAGCGGCGTGCTGTCCCGACGCCAGGGGGCAACGTTAAGTTCCTGCCAGATTTTTTTGATCTTGCGTCCGCCGTTTCGCCCGACAATGTGCAGCGTACCGCTGGCGCGAAAGCGCACCGTCACGGGCTCATCTGCCCGCGGCAGTCGAAGAGCGCCCCCCGTCTTGAGATGAAGCGTACCCAGCCCTTCCGGCAGAGAGAGGGGCCGCTCCAGCAACAGCCAGTCGATAACCCGATCGGCCAGCGAGGCGTGGACTTTCACCCACCACAGCTGACCGCGAAAGCGACGAATTTCACCTTCGCCGGAACGCAGCCGCGGTGCCGCGTCTTCCCGGGCCAGCACCACCTCATCCCAGATGCGATTAAGCATGTCGCGTGACGGCATTAACGCCCTGTGCAGCGCCAGCCATCGGCGCAGCAACGCGGCCCGGCGTACCGCACTCATCGCCTGTAGCGGCGCGATAGCCAGCGCCCCGTCTGGGGAGACTAATGTTGAAAGCTCGTCTGCCAGCAGTTCATCCAGCAGGTGCTCCTGCTCCGCGCACAGCGTGGCGCTGCGGGAGGTGGCCTGAGCAAAATGCGGCCAACGCTCTGCCAGCAGCGGCAGGACGCGCAGACGCAAAAAATTGCGGTCATAGCTGTCGTCCTGGTTGCTTTCATCCTCAATCCAGCGCAGATCCCAACGCTGCGCCCAGGCCAGCAGCGAGTCTCGCGTTTCACCAATGAGGGGGCGAATTTGTTCGGTACCGGCAAAACGCGCCCGCGCGGGCATGGCCGACAGCCCCGCCGGGCCACTGCCGCGCTTTAGCGCCAGCAGAAAGGTTTCACACTGATCGTCCAGATGTTGCGCCGTGACCAGCGCTTCATCCGGCAACAGGGCCTCACGAAAGGCGGCATAACGCGCTTTACGCGCCTGCGCCTCCAACCCCAGCCCCTCCTCCGCCAGCGTTACCCGCGCCACGATAAGCGGGATATTCCACTGCTGGCACAGGTGCTGGCAATGGGCGACCCAGCTGTCGGCGTGGGGGCTCAGGCCATGGTGAATATGGATAGCGCGCAGCTCAAGGCCCGGCTCCTGTTCCCGCCACAGCATTAGCTGATGCAGCAATACCGTGGAATCCAGGCCACCGCTAAAGCCCACCAGCAGTCGGCGGTACGGGTGAAGAGCTTGCTGAAGGTCGGCTGTGGTCATCGTCGTCATTTATCCAGAAAGGTGCCCGGCACGTTACCGGGCATTCCCTGGCGAGGCAAGCGTTACTGCTGGTAGAGCTCCAGCGGCAGGCCATCAGGATCGTTGAAAAAGGTGAAGCGCTTTCCGGTGAAGGGATCGATACGGATGGCTTCGCACTTAACACCGTGGGATTCAAGATGCTCTACCGCCTGGTCAATGTCATCCACACTGAACGCCAGATGACGTAAACCGCAGGCTTCGGGCCGGGACGGACGCGCCGGCGGGAAGGGGAACGAAAAGAGCTCAATGACATACTGACCATTCAGCGCCAGGTCGCCTTTCCAGGAATCACGCTCTTCGCGGTAAAACTCACTTTGCAGGGTAAAACCCAGCGTATCGCAGTAAAACGCCTTACTGGCGGCATAGTCGGTGGCAATGATTGCAATGTGATGAACCTGCTTTAAACCCAGCATAGCCTCTCCTTATTGGTGTGCCTGAACGTTATATCCGAACCCCCTTGCCGTGCAAGGGGTCATGACGCTTTTAAGACCCGTACCCGGTAGATGCCGTTTTCATCCCGTTTGGCACCGTGGATGTCGGTTTCAAAGCCGGGATAGTGGCGGCCAATCGAGCAGAGCATTAACAGGAAATCGAGAACCGCCCTGCTCTTCTCGGTGATCATCTCACCGGGCATAAGCAACGGCACACCAGGAGGATAAGGGAGGATCATATTGGCCGACACCCGGCCAACCAGATCCTCCAGATCGACCGTCTCTACCTCCCCCTTCACCTGACGCTGCCAGGCGTGATGCGGGGTGAGCTTCATTTCTGGCAGGACATCAAACGCCTGCAGCATCAGTCGCGGCAAGTCGTGCTGACGAATGAGCTTGTGAATGCCTTTAGCCAGATCCTGAATACGCATGTTGCGGTAGAAGTCGGGATCTTCGGCATAGAGATCCGGCAGCATGTTCTTGACCCGCAAATTCAGATCGTAGGCGCGCTTAAACTCCATCAATCCGCGCAGCAAACCCATCGCCCGGGTTTTGTCGATACCGATACTGAACAGGAAAAGCAGATTGTACGGCCCGGTTTTTTCGACCACCACGCCGCGCTCGTCGAGGAATTTCGCTACCAGCGCCGCCGGGATCCCCTCTTCACTCATCACTCCCTGCTCGTCCATACCTGGCGTCAGAATGGTGACTTTGACCGGATCGAGGAACATATGATCCGCATCGGCATCGCGGAAACCATGCCAGCTCTCGCCCGGCGCCACCGGCCAGCATTCAGCTTCGTCAATGTCGTCCGGCTGCCAGATATCGAAGAACCAGCCGTCGGCTTCATCTTTAAGGCGCTGAACCTCTTTGCGGAAGTGCAGGGCGCGCTCAACGGAGCGGTTGATCAGGCGCTTACCGGGATTACCGCGCAGCATCGCCGCTGCCGTTTCAATGGAGGCCACCAGCGGATAGCTGGGCGATGTGGTGGTGTGCATCATAAAGGCTTCGTTGAAGGTATCTTCATCGTACTCGCCCTTAATGTGAATCAGCGAGGCCTGAGAAAACGCAGCCAGCATTTTGTGCGTGGACTGGGTTTCGAAGAACACTTTACCCGGCAGGCGTTCACCGCTCATCCCGCTTTTTCCGGCATAGATGGGATGGAAATTGGTATAGGGGACCCAGGCAGAATCAAAATGGATGGAGGGTACATCGAGGGTCTGTTTCACCCAGTTGGTGTTGTAAAGCAGGCCGTCGTAGGTGGAATTGGTGATCACCGCGTGAACCGGCCAGCTTGCGCCCGGCACGGCTGCCACTTTGCGCTCTATTGCCGCATGAGAAAATTCCCGGCGCGGGATCCCGCCCAGAATGCCCAGCGCGTTGCGGGTCGGCGACAGCCAGAGCGGCACCACGTCACTCATCATCAGCAGGTGCGCCAGAGATTTATGGCAGTTGCGGTCGATCAGTAAAGTGCTGCCGCCCGGCGCAGCGTACATGCCAACGATCTTGTTCGACGTCGAGGTACCATTGGTCACCATATAGCTCTGCTCGGCACCAAATGTACGGGCGATATACTCTTCAGCTTCGAGATGCGGGCCGGTATGATCCAGCAGCGATCCCAGCTCCGTCACCGAGATCGAC
>NZ_JBBCPK010000101.1:0-13676 GCF_037150775.1 Leclercia sp. M50 | reverse complement strand
CAATCATATTCAATAAGCCAGTTAAACTTCGCCCGATTTTACCGTCCAGCTGGCGAAAAAAAGGCACATCAGGCGCAAGGTTTTAACAATGTTGCCATCTTTACATTGCAGTCACCTGCACTTTCACATAACGTAATTCCCACTTTATATCGGTTAAGGAGCTCCGCTGTGCTTTACGTGATTTTTGCTGCAGATGTCGCTGATTCTCTGGAAAAACGTCTCTCCGTACGCCCTGCCCACCTTGCGCGCTTACAACTACTGCATGACGAAGGCAGATTATTGACCGCAGGCCCGATGCCTGCCGTCGACAGCAACGATCCGGGTGCGGCGGGATTTACCGGCTCGACGGTGATTGCCGAATTTGAATCGCTCGAAGCGGCACAGGCCTGGGCGCAGGACGACCCGTATGTGGCGGCAGGCGTGTATGATAACGTCGTAGTGAAGCCGTTTAAAAAAGTTTTCTAGGATAAAAAAAGGCTCCGTACCAGGAGCCTTTTCTTATTAGTTCAGCGATGCCAGCCGCGCCGCAAAGCCAACAAACAGTAATCCAATTAAACCATTTCCCAGCTTCGCCAGTTTCTTTTTGGTTTTCAGGTAGCGCGTAACAAACGCGCCGGAGAAGATCAGGAAGCTCATATAGATAAAACTTATGATTTCCAGCGTGACCGCGAGGATCATAAAAGCGACGCCGGTGTGCTTCGCGTGAACGTCAATAAACTGCACAAAGAATGAGACATAAAACAAAATCGCCTTCGGGTTGGTCATACTCAGCACCAGCGAGCGTTTCATTATGGTTTTAGCCGGTTCGAGACCGCCAGCCTCGCCCTGCTGTGTATGCCTTATTACCGACCAGAGCATTTTGCCGCCCAGCCATAACAGATAGAACGCCCCGAGATAGCGCACAATATTAAACAGCATTGGCGTGGTCTGGATCAGCGCCGCGACCCCCGCCCATGCCAGAAACATCAGTACCGCATCGCCAATAAATACGCCACTGGCGGCAAGATAGCCCTTTTTCACACCGTGACCAATACCGGTTTTTAAAACGAATAAGGTATTAGGCCCAGGAACCAGAACAATAAAAATAGCCCCGACAACATAGGTCCAGAAATTCAGTACACCCAAATCCGCAAACACCTCATCCTCCTTTTTGACGTAGCGAATAAAAAACATCGGGCACCTCTGTGGGTGCCCTTGTGTCATTCAGTAATCCTGAACGGCGAACAGCAACGCATTGCGATGACGGTTCATACTGCATTTTCTGATGGCGTGGATACGCATATTACGGCGGGATTGTGCTTCCAGCCAACGCGCTTTGCGACGACTTGTCTGTCGCAACATGCGCCAGCGCCCTACTTCTGTTCTACTGCGCTTCATGTTACCAACTCTTCACAAAACAGAGCGTTCATTATAGTCCCTTGCCTGCGGCAGACCAGCGCTTTTATCTGGCGTTTTTATTTGCCAGAAAAATCCTGACGCGTAAACTCTTAACAATACGCTTTCAAAAGGATTTTTTATTATGACAACCTTCTACACCGTGGTGAGTTGGCTGCTCATTCTGGGATACTGGCTGTTAATCGCAGGGGTAACATTACGCATCCTGATGAAGCGCCGAGCCGTTCCCTCTGCCATGGCATGGCTGTTGATTATTTATATCCTGCCGCTGGTCGGCATCATTGCGTATTTATCCTTTGGCGAGCTTCACCTCGGTAAACGCCGGGCCGAGCGTGCCCGGGCGATGTGGCCCTCCACGGCGAAATGGCTGAACGATCTGAAATCCTGCAAACATATTTTTGCCGAAGAGAACAGTGACGTCGCCGCGTCGTTATTTAAGCTCTGTGAGCGCCGCCAGGGGATTGCCGGGGTGAAAGGCAATCAGCTGCAATTGATGACCACCTCTGATGACGTGATGAACGCCCTGATCCGCGATATTCAGCTGGCGCGGCATAATATCGAGATGGTGTTTTATATCTGGCAGCCCGGTGGCATGGCCGATCAGGTAGCTGAATCCCTGATGGCCGCGGCACGCCGGGGGATCCACTGCCGTCTGATGCTCGACTCCGCCGGTAGCGTGAATTTTTTCCGCAGCAACTGGGCATCCATGATGCGCAATGCCGGTGTGGAAGTGGTCGAAGCGTTAAAGGTTAACCTGATGCGTGTGTTTCTGCGCAGGATGGATCTGCGCCAGCACCGCAAAATGGTGCTCATCGACAACTACATCGCCTATACCGGCAGCATGAACATGGTCGACCCGCGCTTTTTTAAACAGGATGCCGGTGTGGGTCAGTGGATCGATCTGATGGCGCGCATGGAGGGCCCGGTCGCCACCGCGATGGGGATCGTCTACTCCTGTGACTGGGAGATTGAAACTGGCAAACGCATTCTGCCCCCGCCGCCGGATGCCAATATCATGCCGTTTGAACAGGCCAGCGGGCACACTATTCACACTATCGCCTCCGGACCGGGCTTCCCGGAAGATCTGATCCATCAGGCGTTATTGACCGCCGCCTATTCCGCCCGCGAATACCTGATCATGACCACCCCCTATTTCGTGCCGAGTGACGATCTGCTCCACGCTATCTGCACCGCCGCCCAGCGCGGGGTCGACGTCAGTATCATCCTGCCGCGCAAGAACGATTCGGTGCTGGTGGGCTGGGCCAGCCGGGCCTTTTTCAGCGAACTGCTGGCAGCCGGGGTGAAGATTTACCAGTTTGAAGGTGGGCTGTTGCATACCAAGAGCGTGCTGGTGGACGGTGAGCTCAGCCTGGTGGGAACAGTGAACCTCGATATGCGTAGTCTGTGGCTCAATTTTGAGATCACGCTGGTGATCGACGATACCGGTTTTGGGGGCGATCTGGCGGCCGTGCAGGATGATTATATCTCGCGCTCCCGCCTGCTGGATGCCCGTCTGTGGATGAAAAGGCCGCTATGGCAGCGAATTGCCGAACGACTGTTTTACTTCTTTAGTCCGTTGCTGTAAAACGTGCCCAACGATGTTAAACAGGTAGTCATCATGGAAATGGATCTGAACAATCGCCTGACCGAAGACGAAACGCTCGAGCAGGCCTACGATATCTTTCTGGAACTGGCCGTCGATAATCTCGACCCGGCTGACGTGATTCTCTTTAATTTGCAGTTTGAAGAGCGTGGCGGCGCCGAGCTGTTCGATCCGTCTGAAGACTGGGCTGAACATGTCGATTACGACCTGAACCCGGACTTCTTCGCCGAGGTGGTAATTGGCCTGGCGGAGACCGACGGGGGCGAGATCAATGATATCTTTGCCCGCGTTCTGCTGTGTCGTGAGAAAGACCACAAGCTGTGCCACATACTCTGGCGCGAATAAAAAAAGGCTGCGATTGCAGCCTTTTTTATTGCCTTTTACCCGGTCAGAGCGGGTCAACCTTCAGGCAGGAGACCGCATGGCGGAAGCTGCCCTCCAGCACCGGACGCGTTTTCGCGCACTCCGGCCCGGCAATCGGGCAGCGGGTACGGAACACGCAGCCAGACGGCGGGTTGATGGGCGACGGCAGTTCCCCTTCCAGCAGCTGAATGGTTTTATTCTGCTCCAGGTCAGGATCCGGCACCGGCACGGCAGACATCAGCGCTCTGGTGTAAGGGTGTAACGGGTTATGATACACCTCATCATAGGTGCCCAGCTCCACCGCATGGCCCAGATACATCACCAGTACGCGATCGGAAATGTGCTTCACCACCGCCAGGTCATGGGCGATAAAGATCAGTGACAGCCCCATCTCACGCTGCAGTTTTTGCAGCAGGTTAACCACCTGCGCCTGAATCGACACGTCCAGCGCGGAGACCGGTTCGTCACAGATAATCAGCTTCGGCTCAAGGATCAGCGCGCGGGCAATGCCGATACGCTGGCACTGGCCGCCCGAGAACTCGTGCGGATAGCGGTTAATGAGGTTCGGCAGCAAACCGACCTTCATCATCATCGCCTTGACGCGGTCGCGCACTTCGGTACGCGGCATCTTCGGATGGTAGGTGCGCAGCGGCTCAGCGATGATCTCGCCAATGGTCATACGCGGGTTCAGTGACGCCAGCGGATCCTGGAAAATCATCTGAATGTCGCTTCGGACCTCGCGCCACTCTTCCGGCTTCATCCCCAGCAGATCTTTACCCAGCCAGGCGACCTTGCCGCCAGTGGCTTTGACCAGGCCGATGATCGCGCGGGCAAAGGTGGATTTGCCGCAGCCCGACTCCCCCACTACGCCAAGGGTCTCCCCCTCGTAGAGACGCAGGGTGACGCCGTCAACCGCTTTCAGGGTTTTCGCCGGTTGCCAGAACCACTGCTTGCCGTCTTTGATGTCGAAGTGCACTTTCAGATCGGCGATTTCAAGCAGAACATTTCTTTTTTCGTCAATGGCTGTCATACCAGCTCCTCGTACGGCTTAAAGCAGGCACGCAGACGGCCTGGTGCAAACTCTTCCAGCGCCGGCGCGCTGTTACAGATTTCCATCGCGTGCGGACAGCGCGGCTGGAACGGGCAGCCTTTCGGCAGACGCAGCAGGTTGGGCGGGTTGCCAGGAATGGTCAGCAGCGACTCCCCTTCCGCATCAAGACGCGGTACCGCATTCAGCAGGCCAATGGAGTACGGGTGCGCCGGATGATAGAAGACATCTCGCGCTTTACCGTACTCCATGGTACGCCCGGCATACATCACCAGCACTTTGTCGCAGATCCCGGCCACGACGCCCAGATCGTGGGTAATCATGATGATCGCAGTATTAAACTCGCGCTTCAGCTCGTTCAGCAGGGTCATGATCTGCGCCTGAACGGTCACGTCCAGGGCGGTGGTCGGTTCATCGGCAATGAGCAGTTTTGGCCGGCACAGCAGCGCCATCGCGATCATCACGCGCTGGCGCATCCCGCCGGAGAACTCGTGCGGGAACATGCGCATACGCTTACGCGCTTCCGGCATTTTTACCGCATCCAGCATCTTAACCGACTCTTCAAACGCTTCGGCTTTGCCCATCCCCTTGTGCAGCATCAGCACTTCCATCAGCTGCTCGCCCACACGCATGTACGGGTTCAGGGAGGTCATCGGATCCTGGAAAATCATGGATATCTGCTCGGCACGCAGCTTGTTAAGCTCGTTCTCCGGCAGGTTAAGGATCTGCTTACCGTTAAAGGTGGCAGAGCCGCCGATAACGCCATTCTGTGCCAGCAGCCCCATCAGCGCGAACGCCGTCTGGGATTTACCGGAACCGGATTCACCCACGATACCCAGCGTTTCGCCAGCACGCAGGCTGAAGTTAAGATCGTTTACCGCAGTCACATCGCCATCAGGCGTTTTAAAGGTGACGCGCAGATCTTTCACATCCAGCAGAAGGTTACCCTGCTGATGCGCTTGTGGGGCAGATGCCGTTTCAATAATAGTCATGGCGGCACTCCTTAACGGTCTTTCGGATCGAGGGCATCACGCAGGCCATCGCCGATAAAGTTGAAACAAAACAGTGTCACCACCAGGAAACCCGCCGGGAACAGCAGCAGCCACGGTGAAACTTCCATAGAGTTGGCGCCATCGCTCAGCAGCGCACCCCAGCTGCTCAGCGGCTCCTGGGTACCCAGGCCGAGGAAGCTCAGGAAAGATTCAAAAAGGATCATGCTAGGTACCAGCAGGGAGGCATACACCACCACCACACCCAGCACGTTTGGCACGATATGACGGACCACGATATTACCGGTCGAAACCCCGCCCACCTGCGCCGCTTCGATAAACTCTTTGCGCTTCAGGCTCAGGGTCTGGCCGCGCACGATACGCGCCATATCGAGCCAGGAGACCATGCCGATAGCCACAAAGATCAGCAAAATGTTCTGGCCAAAGAAGGTTACCAGCAGAATGACGAAGAACATAAACGGGAAGGAGTTGAGGATCTCCAGAATACGCATCATCACCGAATCGACCTTGCCGCCGAGATAGCCGGAGAGCGATCCGTATAACGTACCCAGAATCACCGCAACAAAGGCTGCTGCGATCCCTACCATCAACGAAATGCGTCCACCGATGGCCACACGGACCAGCAGGTCACGTCCGGACGAGTCGGTACCAAAGTAGTGGCCCGATTCGGTATCCGGCGCGCTGGACATCATGCCCCAGTCGGTATCGAAGTAGGTGAACTGCGACAGCATCGGCGCGAGCGTTACAAACAGGGCGATAAGGACCAGGACAATCAGGCTGGCAACCGCAGCACGGTTATGCATGAAGCGACGGCGTGCATCCTGCCAGAGGCTGCGCCCCTCCACTTCGAGTTTTTCACTGAAGTTTTCCAGCGCCTCGCTGTTTTTCTTACTTAACATCATGGCGAGCTCCAGTGTCAGTAGCGGATTTTCGGATCGATAACGGCATAGAGCACGTCGACGATCGCGTTAAAGAAGATGGTGAGCGCGCCAACGAGAATGGTCAGACTCAGTACCAGTGAATAGTCGCGGTTAAGGGCGCCGTTAACGAACAGCTGACCAATACCCGGCAGACCATAGATGGTTTCGATAACCATTGACCCGGTGATAATCCCGACGAACGCAGGGCCCAGATAAGAGAGCACCGGCAGCAGCGCAGGTTTTAACGCATGACGGAAGATGATGCGGCGCATCGGCAGCCCTTTGGCCCGGGCAGTACGGATGAAGTTCGAGTGCAGCACTTCAATCATTGAACCACGGGTGATACGCGAAATACTGGCGATATAGGCGAGAGACAACGCGACCATCGGCAGGATCATAAATTTCAGCGCCCCGCCATTCCAGCCGCCGCCGGGCAGCCATTTCAGGGTGATGGCAAATATCATGACCAGCAAGGGGGCCACGACAAAACTCGGTATGACGACACCGGTCATTGCCACCCCCATAACGGTGTAATCCCATTTCGTGTTCTGGTTAAGCGCGGCAATAACGCCCGCCGTGACGCCAAGAATAACGGCCAGTAAAAACGCCGCGGCGCCTAATTTCGCCGAAACGGGGAAGCTGGACGCCACCAGATCGTTTACGGAATAATCTTTATATTTAAACGACGGACCAAAATCACCGTGGGCCAGCTGTTTCAGATAGTTGAAATACTGGGTGGAGATAGGATCGTTTAAATGATATTTCGCTTCGATATTCGCCATAACTTCTGGCGGCAGCGTACGTTCACCGGTGAATGGACTTCCCGGCGCGAGACGCATCATAAAGAAGGAGATCGTGATAAGAATGAATAGCGTTGGGATCGCTTCAAGACAGCGACGTAGGATAAATTTCAACATTGCCTGTACCTTCTGGCGTGTGCCTATATAATATTACGATGAGTAGACACCGTGGGGCAGACAGCGCCCGCCCCACTCATTGCCATTAATGCTTGATAATATACAAGTTTTTAACGTAGATATTATCCATCGGGTCTTTCCCGGTATATCCACCTACCCACGGTTTCACCAGACGGGCGTTCACGTAGTAGTAAACCGGTACGATCGCAGAATCTTTGTCGAGCTGCTGTTCCGCTTTCGCGTACAGATCGGCGCGCTGCGCTTCGTCAGTCACTTTCAGGGTATCGCCGATCAGCTTATCGAACTCTGCGCTCTTATAGTGCGCGGTGTTGTTCGAGCTGTCGCTCAGCATGGTGTTCAGGAAAGAGGTCGGCTCGTTGTAGTCCGCACACCAGCCGGCACGCGCCACATCAAAGGTGCCCTGATGGCGGCTATCCAGGAAGGTTTTCCACTCCTGGTTTTCCAGCTTCACGTTCACACCCAGGTTTTTCTTCCAGATGGAAGAGACTGCGATAGCCAGTTTCTTATGCAGATCGGAGGTGTTATACAGCAGGCTGAAGGTCAGCGGCTTGTCTGCGGTATAACCCGCTTCGGCCAGCAGTTTCTTCGCTTCTGCATTACGCTGTTCCTGGGTCATTTTGAACCATTCTGGCTCGGTCAGCTTCGCACCATCGGTGTACGGTGGGGTGTAGCTGTACGCTGGCAGGTCGCCCTGGTTTTTCACTTTGTTGACGATGATATCGCGATCCAGCGCCAGCTTCAGGGCGGTACGAACGCGAACGTCAGTGAATGGCGCTTTCTGGTTGTTGATTTCGTAATAATAGGTGCAGAGGTACGGGTCAACGTGTACTTCAGCAGGGATCTCTTTCTTCAGCTTCTGGAACAGTTCAATCGGCATGTTGTTATAGGTCATGTCGATTTCGCCGCTGCGGTAGCGGTTAACGTCAGTCACTTCAGAAGAGATTGGCAGGTAGGTGACCTGGTTAATGACGGTTTTCGCGTTATCCCAGTAGTTGGTATTACGCTCCAGGTCGATACGTTCGTTAACGACCCAGGCTTTCAGCTTGTAGGCGCCGTTAGTCACGATATTGGCGGGCTGAGTCCACTTATCGCCAAATTTTTCAACCGCGGCTTTTGGAACCGGGGAGACGGACGGGTGAACCAGCAGCTTATAGAAATAAGGGACCGGCTCGCTCAGGGTAACTTCGAACGTATTGTCATCGATCGCTTTTACGCCGAGATCGGTAATCGGTTTTTTACCGGTGATGATGTCATCGATATTGGCGATGTGGCCATACTGCAGATAGCTCGCATACGGTGAGGCAGTATTAGGATCTGCCAGACGCTGCCAGCTATAAACGAAATCGTGAGCGGTAACCGGGGAACCATCGGACCATTTCGCGTCTTTACGCAGGTGGAAGGTCCAGACTTTAAAGTCTTTGTTTTCCCATTTTTCAGCTACACCCGCAACCGGGTGGCCGTTTACGTCAGTGACCAGCAGACCTTCGAACAGATCGCGGTTAACGTTAGACTCCGGTACACCTTCAATCTTGTGCGGATCCAGAGACTGAACCTCAGCACCGTTGTTACGCACCAGCGTTTGCTTCTCCGCCAGTTGAACTCCAGCAGGGACGTCAGCAGCCATTGCAACGTTGCCTGCGATTAGCGCAGTTAAAATCCCCGCAGCTACCAGACTTTTTTTTGTGATGATGGACATTGTGTTGATACTCCACTCTTTATAATTACTGGTTTTTACCAGCCTGTTTAATTCCCCTTTTTAGGGGTTCCCTGACAACGTAGGAGTTTATGCTGCCGTCAGGCGTTTTTTACTTCTCGCTATCACCGACTTTACTATTACTGGCGGCTCGTCTGGCCGCCTTGCGTCGATTTGTGACATGCCTCCCCTGCCGAGGCATGTATTAATTCTTATAGGTCAAAATCGTTAATGAAAAAGATTCTCAACTAGAAGAATTACGCTGAAATGGAATGGCCGGAAAGTACCAAATGAGTTACTTAGGTGCCAATACATTTTGCAAATTTGTTAACCAATTCTCTTTTACGGAAGGAACCGTCATGCCGTGGCCTGCTATGTCGCGCACCGAAAAAGAAAAAAGTGACCAATATTCAATGAGATGAAGATAGTGTTATGGATGAGCGCACCGCGATGCCAGAAGCGCTCTCTTTTTTGTACAAAAAATTAACAACTGTCTATTATTTAGCACATTCATCTAAATCATTCAGCAAATTACTAATATCATCTCAGTAATCTTGCAGCAAGCCCCAGAGTATTGTGTGAGTAAAATAACAGACGTATTGCGCGGTTTATGAGCAGGTGAGCGGCATGGGAACAGGCAAGTGATTGAAAATGAACAAAACAAAATTATTAATAAAATTTATTATAGTTAAAGCGATTTTCAACTTTCATTATATGATTTGCTGATAATGACAAAAAAAGCGGAGCCCAGGGCTCCGCTTTTTCATTTGAAGGATTAACCTAATAACCCCGGAAAGATTGATTTCAGACCGGTTACAATAAATTCAATCCCTAGCGCCATCAGCAGCAGCCCCATAATACGGGTGATAACGTTAATGCCTGTCTGGCCCAGCAGGCGTACCAGCCACGGCGCAATACGGAATACCCCCCAGCAACAGAAGGCAAACAGAGCAATGGCGATCGAAAAGCCAATCAGATGCATCAGGTTATGGTAACGCGTTCCCCATACGATGGTAGAACTGATAGCCCCTGGCCCTGCCATCAAAGGCAACGCCAGCGGCACCACGCCAATGCTCTCGCGGATGGCGGTTTCTGATTTCTCCTGCTTGTTCTGTTTGTCCTCACCCAGCTTGCCGCTGATCATTGACATGGCAATGGTGACTACGAGGATCCCACCGGCAATTCTGAACGAATCGATTGAGATGCCAAAAATTTGCAATATTGAGTCCCCAAGATAGAGCGACGTCAGCAGGATGATGGCCACAGACAAATTTGCCGTCAGGTTGGTTTTATTCCTGGCAAGGGCGGTTTGATAGCTGGTCATACTGATGAAGACGGGAATAATACCCACCGGGTTCACCAGCGCGAACAGACCGATAAAAAACTTAAAATAGGTTGGGAAATCAAAGAGCGATAGGCTCACTGTTAGCTCCGCTGATTAGCAAGTCTCAATATAAAATGTGGCATCCACAGTAACCGCGCAGACGATACGCCTTTTATGCCGCCAGTTCACCACAATAATGCTAAATATGGTGATGTAACGCTGTAAAATATTTGTGTACTTTATACGTTGTTATGGTTCAATTAGTTTTGCAATTATTTAACAACTGACGAAATGCCCTAAAATACCCCTGCTGAAAGGTATCAGCTTATGGATAAATTGATACAGATCATGTTTTCGGTACTCAGAAGTGAGTAATCTTGATTACGCCACCAGGGAGACTCAGAGTCTGAACGTAGGCTACTGATGGGAGGCTCTTTTAGTAAATCAGGGGAACGATAAAAACATTAACACCTTGTTTTTACGTAAGTTAAGCAAGTGGCAATGACGCTGACTATACTGTTTTCGTGTCGAGCAGCTGATTTACTAAAAGAGTTTAACATTATCAGGAGAGCATTATGGCTGTTACTAATGTCGCTGAACTTAACGCACTTGTAGAGCGCGTAAAAAAAGCCCAGCGTGAATATGCCAATTTCACCCAAGAACAGGTTGATAAAATCTTCCGCGCCGCCGCTCTGGCTGCTGCAGATGCTCGAATCCCTCTCGCTAAAATGGCCGTTGCCGAATCTGGTATGGGTATCGTCGAAGATAAAGTGATCAAAAACCACTTTGCTTCCGAGTATATCTACAACGCCTATAAAGACGAGAAGACTTGTGGCGTTCTGTCTGAAGATGACACGTTCGGTACCATCACCATTGCTGAGCCAATCGGCATCATCTGCGGTATCGTTCCAACCACCAACCCAACGTCTACTGCTATCTTCAAATCGCTCATCAGCCTGAAGACGCGTAACGCGATCATTTTCTCTCCACACCCACGTGCTAAAGATGCCACCAACAAAGCTGCAGATATCGTTCTGCAAGCGGCGATCGCTGCGGGTGCACCAAAAGACCTGATCGGCTGGATCGATCAGCCTTCCGTGGAGCTGTCTAACGCTCTGATGCACCACCCGGACATTAACCTGATTCTGGCAACTGGTGGCCCAGGCATGGTTAAAGCGGCCTATAGCTCCGGTAAACCGGCTATCGGCGTAGGTGCGGGTAATACCCCTGTTGTTATCGACGAAACCGCCGATATCAAACGTGCTGTTGCCTCTGTACTGATGTCTAAAACCTTCGATAACGGCGTAATCTGTGCTTCCGAGCAGTCCGTTGTGGTTGTTGACTCCGTATACGATGCCGTTCGCGAACGTTTCGCCAGCCACGGCGGCTACCTGCTGCAGGGTAAAGAGCTGAAAGCGGTTCAGGACATCATCCTGAAAAATGGTGCACTGAACGCCGCCATCGTAGGTCAGCCAGCGTATAAAATTGCTGAACTGGCAGGTTTCACCGTTCCAGCCAGCACGAAGATCCTGATTGGCGAAGTGAATATCGTTGACGAAAGCGAGCCGTTTGCGCACGAAAAACTCTCTCCGACGCTGGCAATGTACCGCGCGAAAGATTTTGAAGAAGCGGTTGTTAAAGCGGAGAAACTGGTAGCTATGGGCGGTATCGGTCATACCTCCTGCCTGTATACCGACCAGGACAACCAGCCAGAACGTGTTGCTCACTTCGGTCAGATGATGAAAACAGCACGTATTCTGATTAACACCCCTGCTTCTCAGGGTGGTATCGGTGACCTGTATAACTTCAAACTCGCGCCTTCCCTGACTCTGGGTTGTGGTTCATGGGGTGGTAACTCCATCTCTGAGAACGTTGGTCCTAAGCATCTGATCAACAAGAAAACCGTTGCTAAGCGAGCTGAAAACATGTTGTGGCATAAACTTCCGAAATCTATCTACTTCCGCCGTGGCTCCCTGCCAATCGCGCTGGATGAAGTGATTACTGATGGCCACAAACGTGCGCTCATCGTGACTGACCGTTTCCTGTTCAACAACGGCTACGCAGACCAGATCACCTCTGTTCTGAAAGCGGCTGGCGTGGAAACTGAAGTCTTCTTCGAAGTTGAAGCTGACCCAACCCTGTCCGTTGTTCGCAAAGGCGCAGAGCTGGCAAACTCCTTCAAACCAGACGTGATCATCGCGCTGGGTGGCGGCTCCCCAATGGACGCAGCCAAAATTATGTGGGTAATGTACGAGCACCCAGAAACGCACTTCGAAGAGCTGGCGCTGCGCTTTATGGATATCCGTAAACGTATCTACAAGTTCCCGAAAATGGGCGTGAAAGCGAAAATGATCGCCGTCACCACCACTTCCGGTACCGGTTCTGAAGTGACGCCGTTTGCTGTTGTTACCGACGATGCAACAGGTCAGAAATACCCGCTGGCAGACTACGCTCTGACCCCGGACATGGCGATTGTTGACGCCAACCTGGTCATGGACATGCCGAAATCACTCTGTGCATTCGGTGGTCTGGATGCGGTAACTCACGCCCTGGAAGCTTATGTTTCTGTACTGGCGTCTGAGTTCTCTGACGGTCAGGCTCTGCAGGCACTGAAACTGCTGAAAGAGAACCTGCCAGCCTCTTATAACGAAGGCTCTAAAAACCCGGTTGCCCGTGAGCGTGTGCACAGTGCTGCCACCATCGCCGGTATCGCGTTTGCTAACGCCTTCCTGGGTGTGTGTCACTCCATGGCGCACAAGCTGGGCTCTCAGTTCCACATTCCTCACGGTCTGGCGAACGCCCTGCTGATTTCTAACGTTATCCGTTACAACGCTAACGATAACCCGACCAAGCAGACGGCATTCAGCCAGTACGACCGTCCGCAGGCTCGTCGTCGCTACGCAGAAATTGCTGACCACCTGGGCCTGAGTGCTCCTGGCGATCGTACTGCTGCGAAGATCGAGAAACTGCTGGCATGGCTGGAAAGCCTGAAAGCAGAACTGGGTATTCCTAAGTCTATCCGTGAAGCTGGCGTTCAGGAAGCTGACTTCCTGGCACACGTAGACAAGCTGTCTGAAGATGCCTTTGATGACCAGTGTACCGGTGCGAACCCGCGCTACCCACTGATCGCAGAGCTGAAACAGATCCTGCTGGATACCTTCTATGGCCGCGAATACACTGAAGGTGTGGTTGCTGCACCGGCAGCTGTAGAAACGCTGGTAAAAGCGGATAAGAAAGCGAAGAAAAGCGCTTAATTAATCGCTCAATAAAAAACCCGCTTCGGCGGGTTTTTTTATGTCTCTTTTCCAGCGCAAATAGCGACAGACGAACTGGACCGTTAACGACGACTGGCTTCCTGAATCGCCGTCAGAGAGCCTGTTAC
>NZ_JBBCPK010000100.1:0-15249 GCF_037150775.1 Leclercia sp. M50 | reverse complement strand
TCAGCGATACCTAACAACCTTTCACAAGAAACTGCGTGAACTAAAAAAGTAAAAAGGCCGCCTTGACGGCGGCCCTGATACCTGAGCTACCCGGGGGTAACATCAGTGCCAGCCGAAGCTGGCGATGTGTTGCGCTCTACATGACCTTTAGTCAGGTCGTGACAGCAAAGGGGATTACACCACCCCCTCAACGAAAGGGCAATTCGCTGACAGGGTAATAATACCTATGGCTGTGATAGGTTTTACCGAACCCGCGCTTTGCGAGTGATTTTATAGGGGATCATGGATAAGCCAGGCGCAGCGGCCACGCTGGCGCGCTGTTATACGAATAGCCAGAATGAATTACAGCAGGTGGCCAGCCTGGCGAATAAGGAACAGCTTAATAGGATGATGAGTAAGCCTTAATACCTGACTGGCAGCGGAATAGCAACGCTTTTGCCCGCCTTTTTATGGTGAAAATTACTATAATAATTGTTCGGCCTTTATTTAATTAATTTGCAGCCATGATATATTAAGTTGAAATTTAAATTATCTTAAGTTATCCGATCAAATGGATGATGAATGGCAAACTTACTTCTATAGTTATTATTTATATGATAATGCCATTCAGAGAGCTTACTCAGGACGAATCATGGCTAACCTTTACGATTTGAAAAAATTTGACCTTAATCTGTTGGTGATTTTTGAGTGCATTTACCAGCATCTCAGTATCAGCAAAGCAGCAGAAACGCTATTTATTACCCCCTCTGCGGTGAGCCAGTCACTGCAACGATTACGTAATCAGCTGAACGATCCGCTGTTTATCCGCTCCGGTAAAGGCATCTCCCCGACGACGGTGGGGGTCAATTTACATATGCATCTCGAACAAAATCTGAATAGTATCGAGCAGACGATCAATATCATGCATGGCTCGGCGCTGAAGAAGAACTTTGTCATCTACTGCCCGCAGGTCATGACGAGAAGCCCATTGATCGCATCGATGAAACTGTTGATGCGTGAGCATAATTATGAAATTGAATACCACGACATGTTGCTGGCGACCGACTCGGCGGAAGACCTGTTAGCCTACCGTAAAGCTGACCTGGTCTTCTCTTTCGCCCCGATAGCCAACCGGTCGATTGTCTGCACTCGCTACCTCGATTTACCCGTGGTGACGGTATGTCGTCAGGATCACCCGCGCATCGGCTCGGTTGCCACTCAGGAAGAACTGAGTAAGGAAAAATACACTTGCTTTATGAGTGAAGAACCGGGCGTTAAAGTCTTTCAGATGCAGGCAGAAAACTCGTTTCCGGACAGGAAAATCGCTTTCCGCTGTGACTCCTTTTTTTCACTGATTATGATGATAGGTTCATCAAACTTACTTGGCTTTATGCCTGAGGCGGTATATGAACAGTATCGTGAGGCATTTAATCTGAAAAAAATTGAGGTCCCTTTTACCTTACCCACCCTGAATGTTTATATGCTGTATAACCGCACGGCATTAAATAGCAACGTATTCTCTACTTTTGTCGAGCAAGTGAGTGCCGAGGGTTTTCAGTATGAGTAACAAGGTCTGATGGAAATTGAATCACACTGTTAATACTATTACAAAATAAATACGCAGAAATTATTTTATAATTCTGCGTATTAGAACCCACTGATTTATATTTATTTTATTATAATTTGTTCAGCTGTTCTGCCGCCGCCAGTAATGTCGTCTCCTGCTTGGCAAAACAGAGGCGAATAAGTTTATGCGGGAACGGGTCAGCACAGAATACCGACAGCGGGATCGCCGCCACCCCTACCTCTTTGGTTAACCATTGGCAAAAACTGACGTCATCCAGATCGGAGATGGCACTGTAGTCCGCCAGCAGGAAATAGGTCCCTTCGCAGGGCAGAATTTCCAGACGACTTTCACTCAACGCCCCGATAAAGCGATCCCGGCGGGCGCGATAAAAGTCCGGCAGCTCACGGTAATGTTCCGGCTGGTGGCGCAGCATATCAGCAATTGCCAGCTGTGCCGGGGTATTGACCGCAAACGTCAGGAACTGATGCACCTTACGCAGTTCGGCGCTGATCGCCGCAGGCGCCACGCAGTACCCCACTTTCCAGCCGGTCATATGGAACGTTTTGCCAAAAGAGGAGACGGCAACGGCCCGCTCGCGCAGCTGCGGATGCGCAAGCACGCTGGCATGCCCCGCCTCTGCAAAGCAGATATGCTCGTACACTTCATCGCTCAGCACATAGATTTCGCGTTCCGCAATGGCCTGCCAGAGCGCGGCGAAATCCGCCTGCTGCCATACCGTCGCAGAGGGATTGTGCGGCGTGTTCAAAATAACCAGCCGGGTTTTCTCACTGAGCAGTGCCGCGAAGGCCTGCCAGTCCGGGCGGAAGTGCGGCGGCTGGAGCGCCACGCGCTTTACCACCCCACCCGATAACGCAATCGCCGGGGCATAGCTGTCGTAGCTTGGGTCAAAGCAGATGACCTCGTCGCCGGTACGCACCAGGGCGGTGATTGCGGCGTAGAGGGCCTCAGTCGCCCCGGCGGTGACGGTGATGTCGCTATTAGCATCCGGTTGATAGCCATACAGTTCCGCGGTTTTATCGGCAATCGCTTCGCGCAGCGGTTGCGCCCCCGTCATCGGCGCATACTGGTTCGCACCGTTCGCCACATGCCAGGCCAGACGTTCCTGAAGGTAGTCCGGGCCATCGAAATCGGGAAAACCCTGCGACAGATTTATGGCGTTGTATTGCTGCGCCAGAGCGCTCATTTGCGTGAAGATCGTGGTGCCGAGAGCCGGAAGTTTGCTGTCTGGAATCAAGAGGTTATTACGCATGTCGACGGACCTGTATGTAATACATATGTTGCTGCCACTATAACACGATGTTAGTATTTGGCAATCAAGACGCTTAGACGTCTAAACCATAATGATATTCCTGGCCGAAGAGGTAAGAAGGAAGATGACAGACGACCTGCGACTCACAGCCCTGGTGGATGCCTGCCACTGGATCGGCGCAAAGGGATGGGCACCCGCCACCGGGGGCAATATGTCCGTGCGGCAGGATGAGACCTGGTGCTGGCTCAGCGAATCCGGTAAAGACAAAGGCAGCCTGACGTCCGCTGATTTCCTGCAGGTTGAGATTGCCACCAACCGCGCCCCCTCCGGGCGTAAGCCTTCCGCAGAAACTGGCCTGCATACTCTGATTTATCGCCTCTTCCCGGAGGCCAACGCGGTGCTGCATGTGCATACGGTCAACGCCACGGTGCTCTCCCGACTGGTGAAAGCGCCGGAGCTACGCCTCAGCGGCTTTGAGATGCAGAAATCACTCCGCGGCCAGACCAGCCACCTCGATACGGTGCCCATCGCCGTGTTTGATAACGACCAGGATATCGACGCCCTGGCCTCGAGAATCGCCCATTACGCCCGGGAGCGCCCGCTGAATTATGGTTTTCTTCTGCGCGGTCATGGCTTAACCTGCTGGGGACGCGACGTGGCCGAAGCCCGGCGTCACCTTGAAGGCCTCGAATTCCTGTTCGAGTGCGAGATGCGTTTACGACAACTGGAGAGAGTATGATTCGCGCGATTGTGACGGATATTGAAGGCACCACCAGCGATATTCGTTTTGTCCATAATGTCCTGTTCCCCTATGCGCGCGAGCGGCTGGCGGCCTTTATCAACGCCCAGCAGTATGCCGAACCGGTCAACACCATTCTGGACAATCTGCGCGAAGAGATTGCCCGGCCGCAGGCCAGCACCCGGGATCTGATTGAGACCCTGTTCACCTTTATGGATGACGATCGCAAATCGACAGCGCTCAAAGCGTTGCAGGGGATCATCTGGCGGGAGGGTTACGTCAACGGTGACTTCACCGGCCATCTCTATCCGGACGTTCTGCCCTCTCTCGAAAAATGGAAAGCGCAGGGCATTGATCTCTATGTTTATTCCTCCGGCTCCGTGGCGGCGCAGAAACTGTTATTTGGCTACAGCGATGAAGGTGATATTACTCATCTGTTCAGCGGCTATTTTGATACCCACATAGGTGCCAAGCGCGAGGTAGCGTCTTATCAGAATATTGCGGCCCAGATTGGCGCAGCCCCCTCGCAGATCCTCTTCCTGTCGGATATTCATCAGGAGCTGGATGCCGCGGAACAGGCCGGTTTCCGCACCCTGCAGCTGATTCGCGGCGATGAGGACGGGGCCAGCCATCACCATCAGGTGCATCAGTTTGACGACATCAATCCGGAGCAGATCCCTTCATGAGCGCATTGACCATTTATTCAGATAAAGAAGCCAGCCAGCCGGAGTGGCACAGCACCGACGCTGAGGCGATCCAGCAGCAGCTGAACGCCCGCGGCGTCCGCTTTGAGCGCTGGGAAGCCGACCGCGATCTGGGCCGCGATCCGTCGCCGGAGACGGTGATTAATGCCTACCAGCACGCCATCGATAAGCTGGTGGCGGAAAAGGGCTACCAGAGCTGGGATGTCATCAGCCTGCGCGCGGATAACCCGCAGAAAGAGGCCCTGCGGGCGAAGTTTCTCAATGAACACACCCACGGCGAAGACGAAGTGCGTTTCTTTGTTGAAGGCGCCGGGCTGTTCTGCCTGCACATTGGCGACCAGGTCTGTCAGGTGTTATGCGAGAAGAACGACCTGATCTCCGTTCCCGCCGGTACGCCGCACTGGTTTGATATGGGCTCTGAGCCGAACTTTACCGCAATCCGGATTTTCGATAACCCGGAAGGCTGGGTGGCGCAGTTTACGGGCGACGCGATAGCAGATAGCTATCCGAGATTGCCGTAGCACCATGCCCTGCCCGGCGGCGCTGCGCTTGCACGGGCCTACAAACGGTTTGCAGGCCGGGTAAGCGTTAGCGCCACCCGGCATTATTCAGACCGCACCCTTGCCAAAAAATCCCTTCGCCACCTCTTCCGGCCGCACCACGCCCGTATCCAGCACCCACCCACTTATCAGTGACGCTGGCGTGACGTCGAACGCCGGGTTATAGACCTGTGCGTCAGTGGGCGCCCACTGCACCGCACCGAAGCTCCCCGCCACGCCGGTCACTTCCCGGGCATCGCGCTGTTCAATGGGGATCGCCTCCCCGTTCGGGCAGTTCGGATCGAGCGTGGTTTGCGGGGCAGCCACATAGAACGGAATACCGTGGAATTTCGCCAGTACCGCCAGGGAGTAGGTGCCGATTTTGTTCGCCACATCGCCGTTAGCGGCAATGCGATCCGCTCCCACCCATACCGCGTCCACCTGGCCTTTGGCCATCAGGCTGGCGGCCATTGAATCGGTGATCAGACTATACGGCACGCCCAGCTCACCCAGCTCCCAGGCCGTCAGCCTGCCGCCCTGCAACAGCGGACGGGTCTCATCCACCCAGACGTTGCTGACCTTGCCCTGCTGATGGGCAAGGGCAATCACCCCCAGCGCGGTGCCCACACCGGCGGTCGCCAGGCCACCGGTATTGCAATGGGTGAGCAGGCGGCTGCCGGGCTTCACCAGCGCGCTGCCTGCATGGGCAATCGCGTCGCAGAGCTGCTTATCTTCGTCGATCAGGCGCAGCGCCTCTGCCACCAGCGCCGGGACAAAATCCTCCTGCCACAGCGCCAGTTTCATACGGTCGAGATTGTTCATCAGGTTGACCGCGGTCGGACGCGAGGCGCGCAGCGTCTCCAGCGCCACCGCCAGTTCATCCCGGCTATGGCCGTTTTCCGCCAGCAGCGCCAACAGCAGGCTGGCAGAAAGCCCAATCAGCGGCGCGCCCCGCACGCGCAGGGCGTGAATATGTCCCACCAGCGCCTCTACCGTTGTCGCATCCAGCCAGCGTTTCTCCTGCGGAAGCGCCTGTTGGTCGAGAATAAATAGCTGATTTTCCGTCACCCGCAGGCTGGTCGTCTGTAATCTCTGCATGTCGTTAATTCTCTGTTGCGTTGTTGTAGCACATTGTGTCAGGATAAAATTCAGATGTATAGACGTCTAAATGTCTTTATTACCGGAACAGATGAGGAACAGGCAATGTCGCAATACCATACCTTTACCGCTCAGGACGCCGTAGCGTATGCCCAACAGTTTGGCGGCCTCGACGATCCCGCCTCGCTGGTAGAGGCGCAGGAGGTAGGCGACGGTAACCTCAATCTGGTGTTTAAAATTTTCGATAACCAGGGCGTCAGCCGCATCATCGTTAAGCAGGCCCTGCCCTACGTGCGCTGCGTGGGAGAGTCCTGGCCGCTGACGCTGGATCGCGCCCGCCTCGAAGCGCAAACTCTGGTGGGGCACTATCAGCACAGCCCGCAGCATACGGTCAAAATCCACCACTTCGACCCGGATCTGGCGGTGATGGTGATGGAAGATCTCTCCAGCCATAAGATCTGGCGCGGGGAGCTGATTAACAATGTGTTTTACCCCCAGGCAGCACGTCAGCTGGGGGAGTACCTCGCTCACGCCCTGTTCCACACCAGCGATTTTTACCTGCACCCGCATACCAAAAAAGCGCAGGTGGCGAAGTTCCTCAACCCGGCGATGTGCGAGATCACCGAAGATCTCTTCTTCAACGATCCGTACCAGATCCACGCGCGTAATAACTACCCGGCGGCGCTGGAAAGTGATGTGGCCGCCCTGCGCGAAGATGCCCAGTTGAAAATTGCCGTCGCCGCCCTGAAACACCGCTTCTTCTCCCAGGCCGAAGCGCTGCTGCACGGCGACATTCACAGCGGCTCGATTTTTGTCGCCGAGGGCAGCCTGAAAGCCATTGACGCCGAGTTCGGTTATTTCGGCCCGATTGGATTTGATATCGGTACCGCCATCGGCAACCTGCTGCTGAACTTCTGCGGCCTGCCGGGCCACCTTGGCATCCGGGATGCAGCGGCCGGGCGTGAACAGCGCCTGATCGATATCCAGGAACTCTGGAATACCTTCGCGGAACGTTTCCAGGAGCTGGCAACGGAGAAATCCCGCGATGCGGCGCTCAGCGTGCCGGGTTATGCCAGCGCGTTTCTGAAAAAGGTCTGGCACGACGCGATTGGCTTCTGCGGCACCGAGCTGATCCGCCGCAGCGTGGGCCTGTCACACGTGGCGGATATCGACACCATCCGTGATGACGAGATGCGCCACGAATGCCTGCGCCACGCCATTACGCTCGGTAAAGCGTTAATCGTCATTGCCGACCGTATCGACAGCGTGGATGAGCTGGTGGCGCGGGTGCGTCAGTACAGTTAGGTGCGGTCTGTTTGCCCGGTGGCGCTAACGCTTACCGGGCCTACGATTCGAATGTAGGCCCGGTAAGGCGAAGCCGCCACCCGGCAAAAACTCAACCTAAATACTCAATTACCGACAGCCCGCCGTTGTAGTCGGTGCTGTAGATAATCCCCTGGGCATCGACAAACAGATCGCAGGACTGGATCACCAGCGGGCGGTTGGGTCGCGTATCCATCATTTTCTCCGGTGCGGCAGGCACCAGCGCCCCGGTTTCCACCGGACGATAGGGATCGGAGATATCATAGGCGCGCACCCCGGCGTTCTGGTAGGTGGCAAAAATCAGCGTTGAGCTGACAAAGCTCCCGGGGCGGTTCTCATGCAAATTGTGCGGCCCGAAATGCGCCCCTTTCGCCACATAATCCCGCTCGTTTGGCTGCGGGAAGGTCGCGATGCTGACCGGGTTCGACGGCTCGCGAATATCAAAAAGCCAGATCAGCTTCTCGCCATCCTCCTGATTGTCGAGCACCGCTTCATCCAGCACCACCAGCAGATCCCGGTCCGGCAGCGGCAGCGCGGTGTGGGTGCCGCCACCAAACGGCGGGCTCCAGTTGCGATGGCTGATCAATTTCGGCTGGCTGCGATCCTTTACATCCAGCAAGGTCAGGCCGCCGTCGCGCCAGCTGCCGTATGCAGTATCCCCGGCGATGATGGCGTGATGCAGGGCGTAGCGTTTGCCTTCCGGCCAGTTGGGGGTCTCCCCTGCCGCCTGGTTCATCCCCGGCAGCCACCAGCGCCCCGCCACTTCGGGTTTGCGCGGGTCCGCCAGATCGATGGTCAGGAAAATGTAATCGGTAAAGCCGTCGATCAGCGCCGAGACGTAGGCCCAGCGTCCGCCCACGTACCAGATGCGGTGAATGCCGATGCCGCTTAGCGACAGGAAGCTGATTTCCCGCGGTTTATCCGGAGTGGAGATATCAAAGATGCGCAGCCCGGCGCTCCAGCCTTTGTCCTGCACGTCGCTGACCGTCTCCCCCACCTGGCGGGTGTAGTAGACCTTTTCGTCAGCAAAGCGGGCATCGGCAAACAGATCCCGGGCGTTGATCACCAGCAGCAGATCGTCATGGGCCTGCAGATGCACGTTCCAGGTGCCCGGCGGTGCAGGCACATAGCCCGCCGCCTTCGGGTTCTTCGGATCGCGCACGTCGACGATGGAAAAGCCCTGCGACACCATATGCCCAATATAGGCGAAGCCGCGATGCACCATCAGTTGCACGCCGTCCGGGCGTCCGCCCTGGTCGCTGTGGCCGATTAAGCGCATATTGCGGCTGTATTCGGGGGTGGGTAATGCGGTCACGCAACCTCCTGTTGCCCGGTGGCGCTGCGCTTACCGGGCCTACTGTCCGTAGGACGGGTAAGGCGCAGCCGCCACCCGGCAAAGTTTATTTAGCCTTCGCTTCCAGCGTCGCGAACCATGGGGCGATAAAATCGTCGGTCTGGCCCCAGCCTGGAATGATTTTGCCTAAAGAGGCCACGTTCACCGCACCCGGCTGGGCCGACAGCAGCGCCTGCGGAATAGCCGCGGCTTTAAAGTCATAGGTCGCAGGCGTCGCTTCTCCGGCAATTTTATTGGCGATCAGACGCACGTTCGTCGCGCCAATCAGCTTCGGATCGACCGCCACGCTCACCACCCACGGGCTGCCCGCTTCGCGCATCAGCTGCAGATCCTGGTTGGAGATATCGATGCTGTAGAGTTTGATCTCGGTGCGGCCATTCTCTTTCAGCGCTTTATAAGCGCCCTGGCTGAAGGCATCCCAGGTGCCCCAGATAGCGTCGATCTTGCCTTTCGGGTATTTCGCCAGCACCGCGCCCACCTTGTTGGCGGTGTCGCCCTGCACATCGGACGATACCGCCCCGATGGACTCCAGCTCTTTAATGCCCGGGTTCGCCTTCAGCAGCGCCTGGTAAGCGGTCTGACGGCGCTCCATCGGCGGGAAGCCCGCCACCCACAGCTTGATGATGTTGGCCTTGCCGTTGAAATCCTTCACCAGCTGGCCGAACGAGAGGTTGGTCAGGGAGGCGTCATCCTGCTGGGTCACCGTCACGCCCGGGATCTCGCCGTTAACCGCGGTATCAAACACCGCCACCTTGATCCCGGCATCCACCGCCTTTTTCACCAGCGCGGTGGAGTACGGGTCACGCCCCTGAGAGAGAATAATCCCGTCATACTTCTGGCTGATGGCCTGGTTAACGAAGTCCTGGAATTTGGCATCGTCGCCGTTGCTTAAAAAGGTGCTGACCTTAAAGCCGAGCTTTTTCCCTTCCTGAATCGCCCCGGCCACAAACTGGGTGGTGTTGTCGTCGGAGCCGAGGTTGCGGATCACCGCGATGCGGATCTGCCCGTCATGGTTGGCAATCGCCGCCGGCACCGGCGCAGGGGTTGCCGCATAGCCCGGCAGTGAACTCAGTAATCCCAGCGTCAGCAAAGAGAGTGCAACTTTTTTCATTCTGTTATCCCGTTGTGTTGTTAGCGTTTTTGTACGTACGTCATCGCCAGTGCCACCGCAAGCACCAGCCCTTTTATAATGTCCATGGCGTAATAGGGTACTGAGAGCATCACCAGCCCGTTGGAGAGCACCCCGAGGATCACCGCCCCTACCAGGGTGCCCAGCGCGTTCGGTTTACCGGAGCCCGCCAGCGAAAAGCCGATCCACGCCGCCGCCACCGCATCCATTAGATAGCCGCCGCCGGCATTCACCTGCGAGGAGCCAATGCGCGAGGCGAGCAGAATCCCGCCCAGCCCCGCCAGCAGCGAAGCGATCACATAGGCCGCCACCTTGTAGCGGGTGGTGCGGATCCCGGATAAGCGCGCCGCCTCCGGGTTACCGCCAATGGCATACATCCGGCGACCGTGGGTGGTGAGCGACAGCCCCAGCTGCGCCAGCAGCGTCACCGCCAGCATGATAATGACGATGGTCGGCACCTGCCCCAGCGCGCCAAAGGCTGCCGGAATGGTCCCCTCCGCCATGTCGCCGCTCGGCAGGACCATGTTTTCGGTGATAGACCCGCCGTAGCTGTAGGTCATCGCCACCCCCTGGATCACAAACAGGCTGGCAAGAGTAGCGAGCATGTCGGGAATGCGCAGGATGACGATCAAAAAGGCGTTAAACAGCCCCACCAGGGTGCAGAGCGCCAGAGTGATGAGAATGGATTCGGTGGTGCCAAAGCCATGCCAGACGAAGAGCGAGATCACCAGCGTATTCGCCAGCGACGCCGTCGACCCCACCGAGAGATCAAACCCGCCGATGGTCAGCGAGATGGAGACCCCGACGGCAATCACCGTCACGATGGCGATGGAGCGCAGAATGTTGATGATGTTGTTGGGGTCGAGGAAGTTCTCCGACGCCAGGCCGAAAATGGCCACCAGCGCGACCACCGTCAGCAACATGCCCCATTTATAGAGAAAATCGAAAATGTGCTGACGGCCAGACACCGCCTCGTTGACTGAAAGGGCCTTGCTCACGACGCCGTTCCTCCGGTTGAATAATACAGTAATGTCTCTTCGCGGGCGCTTGCCCCGTCCACTTCCGCCACAATGCGCCCGTCCCACAGCACGCAGATGCGGTCACACAGCCCCACCAGTTCGGCGAACTCGCCCGAGGCGTAAATCACCCCTTTGCCTTCCCGCGCCAGGCCGTCAATAAGCTGGAACAGATCGGTTTTGGCCTTCACGTCCACCCCTTTGGTGGGCTCGTCGAAGATCAGCACCTGGGCGTTGCCGCGCAGCCACTTGCCAATCGCCACTTTTTGCTGGTTGCCACCCGACAGACGGCGCAGTACCTGCCCCGGCCCGCGGGTGCGCACACCCACCCGGGCGATCACCTCTTCCGCCCAGCGCCACGCCTGGCGATGACCAAACAGGCTCCAGCGTGAAAAGGAGTTATCCGCTGACACAGCCAGGTTCATGCTCACCGGCTCATCGATAAAAATGCCCTCTTTACGCCGCTCCTCCGGCACCAGCGCCAGCCCGCGTAGCACGGAGTCTGCCGGGTCGCGCGGCGTCCACGGCTGCTGGTTCAGCTCGCCCTTCGCCACCTGGCTTTTGGTCGCGCCAAAGAGCGCCTTGCAGAGCTCGGTTTTTCCGGCCCCCGCCAGCCCGGCGATACCGAGAATTTCCCCCTTACGCAGATGCAGGGAGATATCCTTCAGCAGCCCTTCGTCGTGCAGCCCTTCCACCCGCAGCAGCGTTTCGACGCTGTGCTTTGGTCGCGCAGGGGGGTAGATATCGGTCAGCGCATGGCCGAGCATCTTCTCGACAATCGCCTCCCCGCTGAGATCGGCCATCGGGCCGGACTCAATCAGCTTGCCGTCACGCAGCACCGTTAAGGTGTCGCAGATCGCCTTCAGCTCATGGATGCGGTGGGAGATAAAGACCACCCCAATCCCCTGCTGTTGCAGGCGGCGCACAACCGTGAACAGCCGCTCGCTTTCGTGGGCATCCAGCGGTGCGGTAGGTTCGTCGAGAATAAGGAAGCGGCAGTGATGGGAGAGCGCCCGCGCCAGCAAAATTTGCTGCTTCTCCGCCAGGGTGCAACTGTCGATGGAACGTCGCACGTCGAGGGAGACGTCGAGCTGCGCCAGCGCCTGCCGGGCCTGCTCCCGCATCGCGCCCCAGCGAAAGCGGTGTCCCGGCTGCGCCAGATGGTCGAGCATGATGTTTTCTGCGATGCTGAGGCCGGGGATCAGCGCCACGTCCACCTCCTGCTGCACCAGGTGGATACCCAGCTGTTTGGCCTCCACCGGCTCACGAATGATGACGGGCTGATTGTTGATGCTGATTTCGCCCGCATAGTGGGCGTGCGTCCCGCACAGCACCGCCATCAGCGTGGATTTCCCGGCGCCGTTCGCGCCCGTGAGCGCGTGCACCGATCCGCCCGTCAGGGTGAAATCCACCTGCGACAACGCCTGAAAGCCAGAAAAAGCCAGGCTGATGCCGCGCATCTCGAGGCGACTGGTTATCATCCGCTGCAATCCTGTATTAATCTTTTGATTTATAGAATTTTTCACAGCACTGGCTGGCTGGCAACGACGGAAAAAGCATAAGATAAAGCAAAATAGTATTAGCCATCCGGATGTCCAGACATAACATCAGGTTAGCGCTTCGCAAAAAGGAAACCCTTATGAGCAACACTGACATCCGCGTCGTTCCCGGCCCGGCAAACTACTACTCCCACCGCGGCGCTCTGGCTCGCCTGGACGATTTTTTTACCCCGGAGCAACTCTCCAGGGCGGTATGGATCTACGGTGAACGCGCCCTGGCCGGGGCCCGTCCGTTCCTGCCGGACAGTTTTGACGCTGCCGGAGCAAAACGGCTGCTCTTTAAAGGCCACTGCAGCAAGCACGATGTGAATCAGCTTGCAGAAGCCTCCGGCGCGGATCGCAGCGTGGTGATTGGCGTCGGCGGCGGCGCGCTGCTGGATACCGCTAAAGCGGTGGCCCGCCGTCTGGGTCTGCCGCTGGTGGCTATTCCCACCATCGCGGCCACCTGCGCGGCATGGACCCCGCTGTCGGTGTGGTACAACGACGCCGGGCAGGCGCTCCATTTTGAGATCTTTGACGATGCCAACTATCTGGTGCTCGTCGAGCCCGAGATCGTCCTCAACGCCCCGGCAGAGTACCTGCTGGCGGGGATCGGCGACACGCTGGCGAAATGGTATGAAGCGGTGGTACTGGCCCCTGAGCCCGAACACCTCCCGCTGACGGTGAGGCTCGGCATTAACGGGGCGCTGGCGATCCGCGACGTGCTGCTGGCGCACAGCGAGCAGGCGTTAGCCGACCAGACGCGGCGCGAGGTGACACGTGAGTTTCATGACGTGGTGGATGCCATTATCGCCGGTGGCGGCATGGTCGGCGGGCTCGGGGAGCGCTACACCCGCGTGGCGGCAGCGCATGCGGTGCATAACGGCTTAACGGTGCTGCCGCAGACCGCGCCATTCCTCCACGGCACCAAGGTGGCGTACGGGATCCTGGTGCAGAGCGCCCTGCTCGGCCAGGATGATGTGCTGCGCGAGCTGGTCGCGGCCTACCAGCGCTTTAACCTGCCCACCACCTTGCGTGAGCTGGAAGTGGACATCCATAACCGCGAGGCGCTGGACCAGGTGATCGCCCATACCCTGCGCCCGGTAGAGTCGATCCATGCCCTGCCGATCGCCCTGACGCCGGAGGTTCTGCGCGCCGCGTTTGAAAAAGTGGAAAACTTCAGCCACCCGGCGCATTGACGCCGGGAACTGGCCCTCTATACCTAATGATGATCATCACCACTCTCGTAACGAGGTCATCATGCAGATCGATTTAACAGGTAAAAAGGCGCTGGTTACCGGTGCCAGTCGTGGGATAGGCCGTGCCATTGCGCTCTCCCTGGCACGCGCCGGTGCCGATGTGGTTATCACCTATGAGAAATCCGCCGATAAAGCCCAGGCCGTCGCGGATGAGATCCGCGCGCTGGGGCGGCACGCCGAGGCGATCCAGGCCGACAGTGCCAGCGCTCAGGCGATTCAGGATGCCGTCACCCAGGCGGCGCGAAGCCTTGGCGGGCTGGATATTCTGGTGAACAACGCCGGGATTGCGCGCGGTGGTCCGCTGGAGACGATGACCCTGGCGGACATTGATGCCCTTATCAACGTCAATATTCGCGGGGTGGTGATCGCCATTCAGGAGGCGCTGGTTCACATGTCCGACGGCGGGCGCATCATCAACATCGGCAGCTGTCTGGCGAACCGCGTCGCCCAGCCGGGCATCGCCGTTTACTCCATGACCAAATCGGCACTTAACTCCCTGACCCGCGGGCTGGCGCGCGATCTCGGACCACGCGGGATCACCGTCAACCTGGTCCACCCTGGCCCCACCCACAGTGATATGAACCCGGAAGATGGCGAGCAGGCGCCCGCCCAGCGTCAGCTTATTGCCCTCGGGCACTACGGGCAGGCAGAGGATGTCGCCGCCGCGGTGACCTTCCTTGCCAGCCCCGCCGCCGGGCAGATCTCCGGCACCGGCCTGGACGTGGACGGCGGGCTGAACGCCTGACGCCTGCTCGCAGAACTGATGTATGCCTCTGTCGTCCGGCAGAGGCGTTTTTGACCCGCCTCGACAAACTCACTTTTGCCGCTTTTTCCGCTCTCCCCCTCGCCCTACAGTACCCCATAAGACATTCGGAATTTATCTAATAATCTTATTATTTCCTTATATTTCATGTGGGCGTACAGTGGAGGTACGGATGAAGATTGTCTGGTCAAAAACCGCGGAGAAACAGTTAGCGAAAATCGATCCCCGCTATCGCTGGCGCATTGCACGCAGGCTGGCGAGTCTGGATGACCACGCCGCTCCCGTGGCAGATATTAAAAAATTGTCCTCACCCGAAAACCACCATCGATTGCGGGTGGGTGATTACAGGGTCATCTACACCCTTGAGAATCAGCAAAATGATACCTGTTATGTGGTATCCGTTAAGCGTCGAACAACAACCACCTATCTTCATGAGGAGCAGATGGAATATGACTGTGCAGTTGATTAAGGATGAAGAGGGAAAAACGCAATATGCCGTCATTCCGTACAGGGACTATCTTCGCATGCGCTTAGCCATGCTGGAGCAGGATGACGACGATGAAAGCGAATGGGAAGACATTCCATACGAATCAGATATCTACGATAGTGTTGGCTTGCCGGGAGAGGTCTGCAACGTAATGCATAGCGAAAATGTCAGCCTGCAGGCGGCCTGGCGCATCTACCGCGGCCTGTCCCAGCAGGAGGTGGCCGACAAGCTGGGCATCAGCCAGTCCGCCGTATCACAGCTGGAAGCCGTGGATTCCCGCCCGCAAAAACGCACCCGCGAAAAGCTGGCGGCCATTTATGGCTGTAAGCAGGAGCAGATCAGCCTCTACTTACCGAAAGAGGGTTAACAGCACTTCGCGCCGCCTTTACCGCCGTAGCGGGCATCCTGGCGATCGCGGAAAAACGCCTCGTAGGTCATCGGCGTCTGGTCAGGATCGTTGACGCGCATATGCTCGACATAGTTG
>NZ_JBBCPK010000099.1:0-15317 GCF_037150775.1 Leclercia sp. M50 | reverse complement strand
TCCAGCGCCACATCTCCGTCACCCGCGTACTCCCAGTCCAGCAGCCGGATACCGGCGTCCGTATGCACGATATTACCGGCATGAACGTCCATGTGCAGCGGTGCCAGCCGCAGTGGGCGCGGCTCCCCCCGTTTTTGCAGACGTTTGTGCCATCGCAGCCATAGCGGCGTGCGCCGGGTGGGCGAGGCCTGGAGCCAGTACTGCTCCAGTAGCGGCATCAGGGTGATACGCCAGCCAAACACGGGCTGTTGATGGAGATGATACAGCATCCCGGCCAGTGCGGATGCAGCGGGCAACCTGGTTTTGACCTCCCCCGCCAGATAGTCCACCGCTATCCAGCCCGGACTGTAAAAGTGCAGCTGAGGAGCAATGTCGGCGGGAAGGTGGCGCAGGGCAAGGTACTGACGGCGAAAATGAGCAGGCGTTGCCAGGGCGTCATGACGCTGGCGTAGCACCAGACGACGCGCAGCATGCTCAATAATGCAGCTCGCGCCGCTCAACCCGGCATGGGACGGCGGCGCGACGATGCGAAACTGCGGAAAATAGCGCGACAGCAGCGTGTCGCGCGTCAGGTTACTGTTGCTGAACTGCACCTTTACCCGACCAGATAATCTCACCTGTCTGAACCAGCATCAGCTGCATTTGCAGCGCCGGGGAATTGACGTTGCCGGTTGCGCTGGAGTAAAGCACATACTGCGCGCCCACGTTACGGGCAATGCCGATGGCTTTACTGCGTGAGCCCAGGCTGTCCTGCGGGGAAAGGCCCAACTGCTGCTTGGCAACAGCAAGCTGCTGCGCAGACACCAGCGTAAATTTGCCGTTATTGGCCAGCGCATTACGCAGCGTTTCGGTCGCCTCACCAGCATTCAGGCTGCCGTTAGTGCGGTTGTTGACGCTGTCCACCAGCAGCACGCTGCCTGCGTTAACGCCCTGCGCCTGGAGCATCTTACCGACCATAGGCTGCATTGCGCCGTTCCAGTCGTAGTGACGTTCACGCGGTGCAGGCTGGGCGGGCTCTTCCTGATGCTCTATCGGACCAGGCTGCGCGGGAACGCTCGGCACGGTAGGAACAACAGGAACCGGCTGGGTTGGCTGAACCGGCTGCTCGACGCCCGGTTTGACCTCTTCCACCGGTGCTGGTGGTTGCTCAGTGCGGCTAATACAGCCCGACAGGAACAATGCAAAAGCCGTGACAAGCGCGTAACGACCGATCTGTTTAATCAAAATTCACCCCTCAGAGATATAAATAAAGTCTGACCTTATGCGCACCCAGATAATTTGCGCTGCCATATAGCTTAACCGACGATTTTGCCGGAATGGTTACGCTGCGCGGCGCCTCAAGTGGATGCATTTCCAGGCCGCGGGCGTCATACCAGAAAAAACGGTAGTGTACGGTAACTGGCGCATCTCTTTCATTGAACAGCACAGAGGAGGCGGACGGTTGAATTTCGCTGACCGACAGCGAAGGCTGATCGGCGGTAATCCCTGCCGCCAGCACCGATGACTCCATAACCAGCGTTTGATCGTCATTAACGGGAATCGACGGTTGCGAACTGCATCCCGCCAACGCTATCACCAGCGCCGCCATCCATCCTCTTTGCATCTTAAAGACCTTTATGCGCCAGCATCGGGCCCAGCGGACGACCGCCCAGCAGATGCATATGAATGTGATAAACTTCCTGACCACCGTGGCGGTTGCAGTTCATGATCAAACGGTAACCGTCCTCGGCAATGCCTTCCTGCTCAGCAATTTTCGCTGCTACTGTCAGCATACGGCCTAATGCCAGTTCATGCTCAGTTTTCACGTCATTAACCGTCGGAATCAGAATATTAGGAATAATGAGGATGTGCGTAGGCGCCTGGGGGGAGATGTCGCGAAAAGCGGTAACCAGTTCATCCTGATAGATGATATCTGCCGGGATCTCGCGGCGGACAATTTTACTGAAAATGGTTTCTTCAGCCATGAGGTTTTCCTTATTCATTAGTCTGGCGACGAGCCCGGAAACAACCCGCCCGGTGCAGGCGCAATATTTTCTGGCAAGACTAAAGAGTATGAGCGACTTTCTCCTGTCCTTTCAACCTTATCCCACGAATTCTTTGCGTGTGCGGCCCGATCTGCTCGCGGAGTAACCACCTCCCCTCCACCCGCTCTGAAACATTATTTCACTTACCGCCGCAACATCTGTTTACAGTGATAAATCGAATGCGTATATTTCGCATTTGCATTTTCATGCGCAATTTATACCTAGAAAAATGATTTCAGTCCGTCGATACGGGACTGATGCACACCATTCACCGTTCATAAGGGTTTAATGATGTCTTTCACCATTCAATCCAGGGAAGGGCAATCCCGGTCTGTCGCAACACCTTCGTTGCTGGCAGCCTGCATTGCTATGGCATTGATGCCAACCACCGCTTTCGCCGCCTCCACCGAAGATACCGTCATTGTTGATGGTTCTTCTCAGTCGGACGCCTCCGCTGATGACAGCCAGGACTACAGCGTAAAAGCCACGTCCGTGGGCACCAAAATGCAGATGATTCAACGTGACATCCCGCAGTCGGTCACCATCGTCAGCGAACAACGTATGGAAGACCAGCAGCTTCAGACCCTGGGCGAAGTGATGGACAGCACGATGGGGATCAGCAAAAGCACGACTGACTCCGATCGCAGCAACTATTACTCCCGTGGTTTCGAAATCGACAACTACATGGTCGATGGCATCCCAACCTATTTTGAGTCGCGCTGGAATCTGGGTGATTCCCAGTCAGATATGGCGCTGTTTGAACGCGTCGAGGTCGTGCGCGGCGCCACCGGGCTGATGACCGGGACGGGTAACCCGTCGGCGGCCATCAATATGGTGCGCAAGCATGCCACCAGCCGTGAATTTAAAGGCAACCTGTCTGCAGAGTACGGCAGCTGGAACAAGCAACGTTACGTGATGGACATGCAAAGTCCACTGACGGAAGATGGCAACCTACGGGCGCGTATTGTGGCGGGTTATCAGGACAGCGACTCCTGGCTCGACAACTACAATCAGAAGCGCACCTTCTTCTCCGGGATCTTGGACGCGGACCTGGCCACCAGCACTTCACTGTCGGCAGGCTACGAATACCAGCGTATCGACATCAATAACCAGACGTGGGGTGGTTTGCCGCGCTGGAACACCGATGGCAGCGTCAGACATTACGATCGCGCGCACAGCACCTCACCTGACTGGGCTTACAACGACAAAGAGTTCAACAAGGTCTTCTTCACGCTGAAGCAGCGCTTTGCCGACAACTGGCAGGCCACGCTGAATGCGACCCATACCGAGGCGAAATTCGACAGTAAAGCGATGTATCTCGATGCTTACGTCAATAAAAGCACCGGTATGCTGGAAGGCCCTTACGTGAACTACGGTCCGGACTACGGCTACATTGGCGGCACCGGCTGGAACAGCGGCAAGCGTAAAGTAGACGCAGTGGATCTCTTCGCTGACGGCGGCTACGAGCTATTGGGTCGCCAGCACACCATGATGATCGGCGGCAGCTTCAGCCGTCAGACGAACCGCTACACTAACTCGTGGGCCAACGTCTACCCGGAGGAGTTCGGCAGTTTCTACGACTACAACGGTTACTTCCCGGAAACCAACTGGGGATCGCAGTCGCTGGCGCAGGATGACACCACGAATATGAAATCGCTGTACGCCGCGACGCGCATTTCCCTGGCCGATCCTCTGCATTTAATTCTTGGCGCCCGTTATACCAACTGGAGCATTGAAACCCTGACCTACGGCATGGAGAAGAACCATACCACCCCTTATGCCGGTCTGGTCTACGACATCAATGACAACTGGTCGGCCTACGCCAGCTATACCTCTATCTTCCAGCCGCAGAACTACCGCGACAGCTCGGGCAAGTATCTTGATCCGATCACCGGGAATAACTACGAAGCGGGCCTGAAATCTGACTGGATGAACAGCCGTCTGACCACCACGCTCTCTGTCTTCCGCATTGAGCAGGATAATCTGGGCCAAAGCACCGGCCGGACGATTCAGGGATCAACGGATACAGCTTACGAGAGCGTAGACGGTACCGTGAGTAAAGGCGTGGAGTTTGAAATCAACGGCGCGCTGACCGATAACTGGCAGATGACCTTTGGCGCAACGCGTTACGTGGCGGAAGATAACGATGGCAAGGCGGTAAACCCGCAACTGCCGCGGACCACGGTGAAACTCTTCACCAGCTACCGCCTGCCGGCGATGCCTGAGCTGACCGTTGGCGGCGGCGTTAACTGGCAAAACAGCGTCTACACCTATCAGGACACCCCTTATGGCACCTGGCGTGCATCGCAGGGCAGCTATGCGCTGGTGGATCTCTTTACCCGTTATCAGGTCACAAAGAACTTCTCCCTGCAGGGTAATGTGAATAACCTCTTTGATAAGACGTACGACACTAACGTTGAGGGCGAAATTGTCTATGGCGAACCGCGTAACGTGAGCCTGACCGCAAGCTATCAGTTCTGATAAAGCATGCAGCGTCTAAGGGAGCCAAATGGCTCCCTTTTTTGTGCGCGCTGTTCGCCGGGTGGCGGCTGCGCCTTACCCGGCCTACGGTTCGTGCGGTTGTTGCCTTTGTTTGCCGGGTGGCGGCTACGCCTTATCCGGCCTACGGTTGGTGCGGTTGTTGCCTTTGTTTGCCGTGTGGTGGCTACGCCTTACCCGGCCTACGGTTGGTGCGGTTATTGCCTTTGTTTGCCGGGTGGTGGCTACGCCTTACCCGGCCTACGGTTCGTGCGGTTGTTGCCTTTGTAGGCCGGGTAAGCGTAGCGCCACCCGGCATGCCACAAACTACAGATATAAAAAAGGCAGCCATTCGGCTGCCTTAGTCTCCCCAGGTCACAACTTAGTTGCTGCGGATGTACTCATCCATTTCGGTTTTCAGGTTATCGGATTTAGTACCGAAGATAGCCTGTACACCGGAACCTGCAACAACTACGCCAGCTGCGCCCAGTTTTTTCAGACCCGGCTGGTCAACTTTCGCAACATCGGCAACGCTAACACGCAGACGAGTGATACATGCGTCCAGGTTAGTGATGTTCTCTTTACCGCCGAAGGCTGCAACCAGTGCCGGAGCCATTTCGCTGGTCGCACCCGCTTTGCTGTCTTCTGTTGCATCTTCACGACCTGGCGTTTTCAGGTCCAGCGCTTTGATCAGCACACGGAAGATGGTGTAGTACAGCACCGCGTAGCCCGCACCAACGATTGGGAACAGCCACAGTTTGCTGCTGTTACCGGACAGGACGATAAAGTCGATCAGACCGTGCGAGAAGGAAGTACCGTCACGCATACCCAGCAGGATACAGATTGGGAACGCCAGGCCAGCCAGAATCGCGTGTATAATGTACAGAATCGGCGCAACGAACATGAAGGAGAACTCGATCGGCTCGGTGATACCGGTCAGGAACGAGGTCAGCGCTGCGGAGATCATGATACCGCCCACTTTTGCACGGTTCTCTGGTTTAGCAGAGTGCCAGATTGCAATCGCAGCAGCCGGCAGGCCGTACATTTTGAACAGGAAGCCGCCAGACAGTTTGCCTGCGGTTGGGTCGCCTGCCATGTAGCGTGGGATATCGCCGTGGAAGACCTGGCCCGCAGCGTTGGTGAATTCGCCGATCTGCATCTGGAAAGGAACGTTCCAGATGTGGTGCAGACCGAACGGCACCAGGCAACGCTCGATGAAGCCGTAGATACCAAACGCCACAACCGGGTTCTGGTAAGCCGCCCACTGAGAGAAGGTCTGGATAGCGGAACCAATCGGTGGCCAGATGAAGGAGAGGATCACACCCGTGAAGATCGCCGCCAGGCCAGAGATGATTGGAACAAAACGCTTACCTGCAAAGAAGCCCAGATACTCAGGGAGCTTGATGCGATAGAAGCGGTTAAACATATACGCCGCAATAGCACCCGAGATGATACCGCCCAGAACCCCGGTGTCAGCCAGGTGTTTAGCAGCGATCTCTTCCGGTGGTAAGTGCAGCACCAGAGGTGCAACCACAGCCATGGTTTTAACCATGATGCCGTAGGCAACGACAGAGGCCAGCGCAGATACGCCGTCGTTATTGGTGAAGCCAAGCGCAACGCCGATGGCGAAGATCAGTGGCATATTAGCAAAAACAGAACCGCCTGCTTCCGCCATCACATGAGAAACTACGGCTGGCAGCCAGCTGAAGTTTGCAGAACCGACGCCCAGCAGAATACCTGCGATAGGCAGTACGGATACCGGCAGCATCAGCGATTTACCGACCTTCTGCAGGTTAGCAAATGCATTCTTAAACATAATTGAGAGTGCTCCTGAGTATTTGTGCTTTTTTTACGTTTTCACGCATTGGCCCGGGGGGAGAACCGTGCCGTGGACAGGACATCTAAGCGCCCTTTATTTATTACGCAGAGTAAAATAAATCTGCGGATCTTTGTTTGACGGCTATCACGTTTCAGCGTTCGTTACCTGAAAAACTTTCAGATTTTTACAAAATAGATGTCTAAATGTTACCAGAAACGCATTCACCGCCCCTGTTTGGGCGGTGAACTTTACTCGCTTTAGCTATTAATTACGAGCCCAAAAAAAACTGACGAATCATACTGATTGCAGGCGGGAGGGGTCAATGTGAAACAGACTGGCGAAGTTATGAGTGGTAATGCGTGCCAGTTCTTCAACATCGACGCCTTTCAAAACGGCCATATACTCGGCCACATCCCGTACCATCGCGGGTTGGTTCTCTTTACCGCGGTGCGGTACCGGTGCCAGATAAGGGGAATCTGTCTCCACCAGCAGGCGATCGAGCGGGACGTATCGCGCAGCGTCGCGAAGCTGCTCTGCGTTACGGAACGTCACGATCCCGGAAAACGAGATATAAAAACCCAAATCCAGCAGTTTGCCCGCTGTTTCTCTGTCTTCAGTGAAACAGTGTAGTACGCCACCACAATCCGTCACCTTTTCTTCTGACAGGATCGCCAGCGTATCGGCACGGGCATCGCGGGTGTGGACAATCACTGGCTTGTTCAGCTCCCGGCCAATACGGATATGATCGCGGAATGATTCCTGCTGACGGGCTTTCGTTTCCGGAGTGTAAAAATAGTCCAGCCCGGTTTCACCCATCGCGACGACGCCCTCTTCCGCCGCCAGACGGCGTAAATCCTCGACATCATAGGCCTCATCCTGGTTCAGCGGATGCACGCCGCAGGAGAAAACGACATTGTCGCGCACGCCCACCAGCTCACGCATGGTGCGGTAGCCCGGTAACGTCGTGGCGACCGCCAGACAAAATTTCACATCGCGGGCTGCGGCTTTTTCCAGCACGTCATCGACGTTTTTATGCAGGGATTGATAATCCAGGCCATCAAGATGGCAGTGTGAGTCGACTAAAAACATAATGTCTCTCTCAGAGATGGGATACAGGCAGCGTTGTGCCCGGTTGCAGGTAATGCTCGATAGTGAGTAACAGGTCGGTCAGCACAAGCTCCCGATTCAGCCCCGTTACGCTGAGTAATTGTTCGCGACACTGGCATACGTCATGAAGGATAGCCCGTAATGCCACACCTGGCAGGCGCCGGGCGAGGCTGTTTACCAGCTGCCAGGCATCGGCATTGCTGATCAAGGTCGCCCCCTGCTGAATTTTAAGGGCATCCAGCAACAATGCCGCTAGCCAGTGCAGACGATCTGGCGCCTGTTCATGATTGAGCACCGGCAGCAGGCTCATCCAGTCACCACTGTCAGGTACAGCCCCAAGCGCCTGGCAAAGCTGTTCGCGTTGTCCCCAGACGTTGGGCTGCAACTGCGCCAGCGCGGCTGCAGGCGCGCCGCCGCACAGACGCAGCGCGCTCAGTGCCGCTTCTTGTGACGTTGTCACTTCTCGCGCAAGCCAGCTGATAGCCCACGCCTCCTGCGGCACGTTGAGATGATGCAAGCGACAGCGGCTTCGGAGAGTCGCCAGCAACCGTCCGGGCTCACGGCAGGCCATCAGGAACCAGGTATTTTCCGGCGGCTCCTCCAGGGTTTTTAACAGCGCGTTGGCCGCCGCTTCGGTCAGCTGGGCGGCATCCTTGACCCAGACCACTTTCGCCCCGCCAAGCCGCGCGCGCTCGTAGAGCTTCTCGCTGACCGCGCGAACCGCATCAATCCCCAGCGTGGTCTTGCCCTTCTCTGGCTCAAGCGCGTAATAATCCGGGTGCGTCTGCGCCTGCATCAACTGACAGCCGCGGCACTGGCCACAGCTTTTATGCCCCTGGGGTTGCTGGCACATCAGAAAACGGCTGATGGCGTAGATCAGCGCATCATCGCCCATTCCCGGCAGCGACTGGATCAGTAACGCATGATGCCCCCGACCGGACTGATAGCTGTTCACCAGCTGTTCTAAGTGCGGGCGCAACCATGGATACCATTTCATGCCTGTTGTTCCTTCAGCCAGTCGGTGACCGTTTTACGAATGGCGTCCATCACCGCTTCCAGTGGCTGGGTGGCGTCGATGGTGCGGATGGTGCTGTCCTGCGCGGCCAGCTCAAGATAGCGGGCGCGGGTACGGTTGAAGAAGTCCAGCGACTCCTGCTCAATACGATCCAGTTCGCCACGGGCGCGGGCGCGCTTCAGGCCCACTTCTGGCGTCACGTCGAGATAGAGCGTCAGGTTCGGGCGGAAATCCCCCAGCACCGCATCGCGCAGCGTGGCGAGCATCGTCTGGTCAATGCCGCGGCCACCGCCCTGGTAAGCCTGGGTGGAGAGATCGTGGCGGTCGCCGATGACCCAGCACCCACGCGCCAGCGCAGGTTTGATGACGGTTTCGACCAGCTGGACACGCGCGGCGTAGAACATCATGACTTCGGCTTTATCCGTAATGACTTCATCGCCGACCGATTTAATGTCCAGCACCAGACTACGCAGTTTTTCCGCCAGCTGTGTGCCGCCCGGTTCGCGGGTGAAGATCATCTCTTCGATGCCGCATTGTTTTAGCGTCTCGACGACCGTATCGCGTGCGGTGGTTTTCCCGGCGCCTTCCAGCCCCTCAATGACGATGTAGTTACTGCGCATTTTTTTCCTTAAGTGCCTTCAGATAGTCCTGGACCGAACGATTATGACCGGCAAGATTGGTGTTAAAAGTATGTCCACCCTTTCCGTCAGCGACGAAATAGAGATACGGCGTTTTGGCCGGATGCGCGGCGGCATTCAGCGATGCCTGACCCGGCGTGGCGATCGGCCCCGGGGGTAATCCGCTAATGACATAGGTATTATAATCCGTTGGGGTTTCGAGATCTTTACGCGAAATGTTGCCCTTGTAGTTCTCACCCATCCCGTAAATCACCGTAGGGTCAGTCTGCAGCCGCATACCGATACGCAGACGATTGATAAACACAGAGGCCACCTGATCGCGTTCGCTGGCGACTGCCGTCTCTTTCTCGACGATAGAGGCCATGGTCACGAACTGGTTCTGATCTTTATACGGCAGGTTTTCCATCCGCCCTTCCCAGGCTTTATCCACGGCTGCAACCATCTTTTTATGCGCACGCTGCAAGAGTGCTACATCGGTGGTGCCCGCGGTGTACATCCAGGTATCGGGCCAGAACCAACCCTCTATCCTGTCAGGATGCTCAAATTTCAGGGCCTCGGCGACGGCGGCATAGCTGTCGTCCGGCAACGTATGCTTGATGTAGGGCGCATCGCGCAGCTGCTTCAGGTAGTCGCTAAGACGCATCCCTTCGACAAAACGCAGCGGGAACTGCGCCTCTTTACCGCTTTCAAGCAGCTCCAGCATCTCCTTCACAGTCATTCCTGGCGTAAAGCGGTACGTACCGGCTTTAAAATGCGACAGCTCCGGCTGCACGCGTAATAACCACTGGAATACCCGCGGGCGGTTAATGATCTTGTCGCCGTACAGCTGCTCACCCAGCGCCAGCCGTCCGGTACCGGGTTTCAGGGTAAATACCGTCTCGTCGGCGATCAGGATTTTGCTCTCCGCCAGCTGGCGAACTTTCCACATCCCCACGCCAGCGGCAATGCCCAGCACGACAACGACGAGGAGAATAAAGCGCAACATTTTCTTCATGACTATCTGGTTTGCTCACACAGAGGGGCTAAAAACGAGTACAACTCACGCGATGTAAAATGGTGAGAACCATACTGGCGCACCGGCACAACAGGCATCAGCGCATTGCATACGACGATCTCGTCAGCATCGATCAGCGCAGCCTCGCGCGCCTGCACTTCGACCACGCGAAATCCGGAGTGCGCCAGTTGCCGCAGACAAAACTGCCGCATCAGGCCGTTAACGCCAGCCTGATCCAGACAGGGGGTAAACACATCCTTACCCTGCCGCCAGAATAAATTCGCCGCACAGCATTCCGTAATGAACCCTTCGCTGTCAAGAACCAGCGCTTCATCGGCGTCGGTCTGTTCAAGATGGGAGCGAATCAGCACTTGCTCAAGCCGGTTGAGGTGTTTTATCCCCGCAAGCTGCGGATTACGTCCCAGCCTCACCGGGCTTAATGCCAGGGTAATGCCTTCCTTGCGCCAGCGATCGTAATGGGCAGGCCAGGCTGATACCGACAGAATGCGAGCCGGATCCAGGCAGCCAGACGCGCTGTATCCTCTTCCGCCGCTTCCCCGGGTAATAATGACTTTTAATACGCCCCGATCGACGCCCTGCGCCTGGCCTGTCATTTCATTTTCTAACGCTGCCCACTGGACAAAGGGAATGAACAGTTTTTCACAGGCCGTCCGCAATCGTTGCAGATGTGCCTCAAGCAAACAGACCCTGCCTTCGACAATGCGGGCCGTCGTGAAGCAGCCGTCACCAAACTGAATCGCCCGGTCACTCGCCGGAAGCTGTGCCTGCTTTATACCATTTATCAAGAACATGGTGGCTCCTTTAAGATGGTCGAATAGTCTGGCAGGAAGGATGGCTCTGGACAAGGGAAGAAAACCGAATAAAAAAGGCCCGACAAGCGGACCTTTTTTTACTGCACTAACGACTGGTTAGCGTCAGACCTTTTTAAAGATCAGAGAGCCGTTGGTGCCGCCAAAGCCGAAGGAGTTACACAGGGTGTACTCCATACCGCTGACCTGACGCGCTTCGTGCGGAACGAAGTCCAGATCGCAACCTTCATCTGGATTATCCAGGTTGATGGTTGGCGGAACAGCCTGGTCGCGCAGCGCAAGGATGGAGTAGATAGACTCTACTGCACCCGCCGCACCCAGCAGGTGACCGGTCATGGATTTGGTGGAGCTGACCATGACGCGGCGGGCTGCATCGCCAAACACAGACTTAACGGCCTGCGCTTCAGCGATATCGCCCGCAGGCGTTGAAGTACCGTGCGCGTTCACATAGCCAATCTGACCCGGCTCGATACCCGCATCACGGATAGCGTTAACCATGGCCAGCGCAGCACCTGCGCCATTCTCCGGCGGAGAGGTCATGTGATAGGCATCGCTGCTCATGCCGAAGCCAACGACTTCTGCATAAATTTTCGCGCCGCGTTTCTTCGCATGCTCATACTCTTCAAGTACGACCATACCGGCACCGTCACCCAGCACAAAACCATCACGGTCTTTATCCCACGGACGGCTCGCCGCCTGAGGATTATCGTTGCGGGTAGACAGCGCACGCGCTGCACCGAAACCGCCCACACCCAATGGGGTGCTGGCTTTTTCTGCCCCACCAGCAACCATCGCGTCAGCATCGCCATAGGCAATCATACGCGCCGCCTGGCCGATGTTGTGCACACCAGACGTACAGGCAGTTGCAATCGAAATGCTTGGACCGCGCAGGCCATACATGATGGTCAGGTGACCTGCCACCATGTTAACAATCGTTGACGGAACGAAGAACGGGCTAATTTTACGTGGGCCACCATTGACTAAAGAGCTATGGTTTTCCTCAATTAAGCCAAGGCCGCCAATCCCGGAGCCAATAGCGGCGCCAATACGGGTTGCGTTCTCTTCCGTAATTTCAAGGCCAGAATCCTGCATGGCCTGAACGCCAGCGACAATTCCATATTGAATGAAGGCATCCATCTTGCGCTGTTCTTTGCGCGAGATGATCTCTTCACAGTTAAAATCCTTTACTAAGCCAGCAAATTTCGTTGCATAGGCGCTAGTATCGAAATGGTCGATTAGGCTAATGCCACTCTGACCGGCAAGGAGAGCTTTCCAGGTGGACTCTACGGTATTGCCGACAGGAGATAACATGCCAAGTCCGGTCACAACTACACGACGCTTAGACACGCTTGTCCTCCAGGGAGGGATAAAAAAAGAAAAACGAGGGACTACAAAAGAAAAAACTCAGGCGGTCGAATGACCGCCTGGAGATGTTCACTTACGCCTGGTGACCGTTGATGTAATCAATGGCAGCCTGAACGGTGGTGATTTTCTCAGCTTCTTCGTCCGGAATCTCAGTATCAAACTCTTCTTCCAGAGCCATTACCAGCTCAACGGTGTCAAGAGAATCTGCGCCCAGGTCTTCAACGAAAGAAGCATTGTTGGTCACTTCTTCCTGCTTAACGCCCAGCTGTTCGCCGATAATTTTCTTAACGCGTTCTTCGATAGTGCTCATACTCTTAAATTTCCTATCAAAACTCGCTTTCGCGATGGTTTTCGTAGTGTATAAAATGTTGAAAAATTTGCAACTAAATCCCGGCAGGTCTTACCACGATTTTACGTTATTTTGAGGCCAATGCCCCCAATAACGCAAATATTTTCGATCGTGATTAAACCATGTACATTCCGCCGTTGACGTGGAGAGTCTCACCAGTGATGTAACTCGCTTCGTCAGAGGCTAAAAATGCAACCGCGCTGGCGATTTCTTTAGGGTCGCCTAAACGACCCGCTGGAACTGCCGCCAGCGTACCCGCACGCTGCTCATCGGTCAGCGCACGCGTCATGTCCGTTTCAATAAAGCCCGGAGCAACAACGTTTACAGTAATTCCGCGTGACGCAACTTCACGCGCCAGCGACTTACTGAAACCGATCAGGCCTGCTTTCGCCGCAGCGTAGTTTGCCTGACCAGCATTTCCCATGGTACCAACCACAGAACCGACAGTGATAATACGCCCATGACGCTTCTTCATCATAGCTCGCATTACCGCTTTTGACAGACGGAACACAGATGACAGGTTGGTTTCGATAATATCGTTCCACTCATCATCTTTCATTCGCATCAGTAAGTTGTCACGAGTGATTCCGGCATTATTGACCAGAATATCCACTTCGCCAAATTCTGCGCGAATATTTCCCAGAACAGATTCGATAGATGCCGGATCGGTCACATTCAACATCAGACCTTTACCGTTCGCACCCAGATAGTCACTAATAGCCTGCGCGCCATTTTCGCTGGTAGCGGTGCCGATCACTGTCGCGCCACGCGCGACGAGGGTTTCAGCGATAGCACGACCAATACCACGGCTTGCGCCGGTGACCAGTGCGATTTTTCCTTCAAAACTCATGGTATTCCTCTTCTTACTGCGCAAGTGCCGCTGACAGTGCTTCAGGCTCGTTAATCGCCGATGCAGTCAGGGTATCAACAATACGTTTAGTCAGACCGGTGAGGACCTTACCCGGGCCCACTTCATACAGATGCTCTACGCCCTGCGCTGCCATAAATTCAACGGTTTTCGTCCACTGAACCGGGCTGTAGAGCTGGCGAACCAGCGCGTGGCGGATGGCCTCAGGCGCGGTTTCACATTGCACATCAACGTTATTGACCACCGGAATAGTCGGTGCGCTGAAGGTGATTTTTTCCAGCTCAACGGCCAGCTTGTCTGCAGCAGGCTTCATCAGCGCGCAGTGGGACGGTACGCTCACCGGCAGCGGCAGCGCACGTTTGGCGCCCGCGGCTTTACAGGCTGCGCCTGCACGCTCAACCGCCTCTTTATGGCCGGCGATAACCACCTGGCCCGGGGAGTTGAAGTTCACCGGTGAAACGACCTGGCCTTCTGCGGATTCTTCACACGCTTTTGCGATAGAAGCATCATCCAGACCAATAATGGCTGACATGCCGCCCGTGCCTTCCGGCACCGCTTCCTGCATGAATTTGCCGCGCATTTCAACCAGACGCACAGCATCCGCAAACGCAATCACACCCGCACAAACCAGCGCAGAATACTCACCCAGGCTGTGACCAGCCAACAGCGCTGGCGTTTTGCCACCCTGCTGCTGCCATACGCGCCACAGTGCGACCGATGCGGTCAGCAACGCAGGCTGCGTCTGCCAGGTTTTATTCAGCTCTTCGGCTGGCCCTTGCTGGGTCAGCGCCCAAAGGTCGTAGCCCAGCGCATCAGAAGCTTCACGAAAAGTCTCTTCGATTACCGGAAACTGCTCCGCCAATCCAGATAACATTCCCACGGCCTGGGAACCCTGGCCGGGGAATACAAAAGCAAATTGCGTCATTTTTTTTATCCTTTCTAGAAACGAACCAGCGCAGAACCCCAGGTGAAACCGCCACCGAAGGCCTCGAGCAAGACCAGTTGGCCCCGTTGAATTCGTCCATCGCGCACCGCTTCGTCAAACGCGCACGGTACTGATGCTGCAGACGTATTGCCATGACGATCCAGCGTCACCACAACGTTATCCATCGACATGCCGAGTTTCTTGGCTGTGGCGCTGATAATGCGCAGGTTAGCCTGATGCGGCACCAGCCAGTCAAGAGCGGAACGCTCCAGATTATTGGCTTCCAGCGTCTCGTCAACGATGTGTGCCAGTTCGGTCACTGCCACTTTGAAGACTTCGTTACCTGCCATAGTCAGGTAGATGGCGCTGTCCGGGTTGACACGATCCGCATTTGGCAGCGTTAACAGTTCGCCGTAGCGACCGTCAGCATGCAGATGCGTTGAGATGATGCCCGGCTCTTCAGATTGTCCTAACAGGACAGCCCCCGCACCATCACCAAAAATAATGATCGTCCCGCGATCGTTTGGATCGCAGGTGCGAGCCAGAACATCCGCGCCGATGACCAGCGCATATTTCACTGCGCCAGATTTTACATATTGATCGGCAATGCTCAGCGCATAGGTAAAGCCTGCGCAGGCAGCGGCAACGTCAAACGCCGGGCAGCCTTTAATGCCCAGCATGTTTTGCACCTGGCACGCAGCGCTTGGGAAGGCATGCGTGGCGGAAGTGGTCGCAACGATAATCAGACCGATGTCGTCTTTATCGACACCCGCCATTTCCAGCGCGCGCTGGGCGGCTTCATAGCCCATGGTGGAAACTGTTTCATCTGGCGCGGCAATACGACGTTCGCGGATACCTGTACGTGTGACGATCCACTCGTCAGACTTATCTACCATTTTTTCCAG
>NZ_JBBCPK010000098.1:0-15335 GCF_037150775.1 Leclercia sp. M50 | reverse complement strand
TAATATTGTATAAATTACCAGGGTTTTGCGGTCGAAGGCCCGGTAAGCGAAGCGCCAGCGGGCGTTTTGCAGTGTTCCTGATTACTACGTGACGGTGCCAATGGACGTTTCAGCTCTTCGGCGACGGCAGGGGGGAGGTGATCGCCCTCGGCGTGCGCGACTGCTCGGTGCAGCGGCGTAACCAGAAGGTGCTGGAGGAGACCCCTGCGCCCAACCTGCCGGAGGGCATGGCGGATGCGCTGTGTGAGGCGGCGATTAAGCTGGGCAAAGCGGTCCACTACCGCAGCGCGGGCACGGTGGAGTTCGTCTACGACAGCGACGCCGCCCGGTTCTACTTCCTTGAAGTGAATACCCGTTTGCAGGTGGAGCACGGCGTAACCGAGCAGGTGTGGGGTGTCGATCTGGTACGCTGGATGATTGAACTGGCGGCAGGCACCCTGCCTCCGCTGGCGGCGCTGCGTGATGGCCTGACCCCTGAAGGGCACGCCATCCAGGCGCGGGTTTATGCCGAAGATCCGGGCCGTCAGTTCCAGCCATCGCCCGGCCTGCTTACCGAAGTGGTTTTTCCGGAAGATAACCGCCGCACGCTGCGCATCGACAGCTGGGTGGAATCCGGCTGCGAGGTGCCGCCCTTTTTTGATCCGATGCTGGCAAAAATTATCGCCTGGCAGCCGACGCGTGACGCCGCCATTGAGGCCTTGCATGCGGCGCTGGGAGAGACCCGGCTGTATGGGGTGGAAACCAACCGCAGCTACCTGCAGCAAATTTTAACCTTCACACCGTTCGCCAGCGGCGAGCCCTGGACCCGCTGCCTGGAAGGGCTGGACTATCACGCCGCCACGCTTGAGGTACTCAGCGCCGGGACGCAAACCACGGTGCAGGACTATCCGGGGCGTACCGGCTACTGGGCGGTTGGGGTACCGCCATCAGGACCGATGGACAGTCGCGCGCTGCGTCTTGGCAACCGGCTGCTCGGCAACGACGAAGGGGCCGCCGGGCTGGAGATCACCCTCAGCGGCCCGACGCTGAAGTTCAACTGCGATGCCCAGCTGGCGGTGACCGGGGCGGAGATCGCCCTTACCTTGGATGGCGAACCCCTTGAGACCAACCGGGTCTACCGGGTGCAGAGCGGCATGACCCTGCGGATGGGGGATATTCGCGGCGACGGCGTGCGCAGCTATCTCTGCCTGCGCGGCGGATTTAACGTGCCGGACTATCTCGGCAGCAAAAGCACTTTTACCCTGGGGCAGTTTGGCGGCCACGCCGGGCGGGCGCTGCGTACCGGCGACGTGCTGCACATTTCGCCCTTAACCGCCCCATGCCCGGCGCAGACGCTCTGCACCACGCTTGAGCCTGTGCGTACCCTGCGGGTGATCTATGGCCCGCACGGCGCGCCGGAGTATTTCACCCCGGCTTACATGACCACCTTCTTCGCCACCGACTGGGAAGTGCACTTCAACTCCAGCCGTACCGGGGTGCGCCTGATCGGGCCTAAGCCTGAGTGGGTGCGCGAGAGCGGCGGCGAGGCGGGACTGCATCCGTCGAACATCCACGACAACCCCTATGCTATCGGCGCGGTGGACTTTACCGGGGATATGCCGGTGATCCTCGGCCCGGATGGCCCAAGCCTGGGCGGTTTTGTCTGCCCGGTCACCATCATTGAAGCCGATCTGCATGCCATCGGGCAGCTGAAAGCGGGGAATAAGGTGCGCTTTGTTCCCGTGGATATCGCCACCGCCCGGCAGCTTGCCCAGGCGCAGGCGGCCCAGATCGCCAGCCTGCACCCACTGGATGTGGCGTGGCAGCCCTCCGAACCCGCCTCGCCGGTGGTGCTGGAGCAGGGGCAGGCTGATAAACGGCTGGTGGCGCGGCTCTCCGGTGATACACACCTGCTGCTGGAGATTGGCGATCCGGAGCTGGATCTGGTCCTGCGTTTTCGGGCCCACGCCCTGATGCAGGCTCTGGAGGCGCGGGCGCTGGATGGGGTTATCGACCTGACGCCAGGCATCCGCTCCCTGCAAATTCACTACCAGCCGGAGGCGCTGAGCCTGGCGAGCCTGCTGGATACCGTGGCCGGGCTGTGGCAGGCGGTGTGCGAGCAGGATGCGCTTGAGGTGCCGTCGCGCATCGTCTGGCTGCCGCTCTCCTGGGACGATCCGGCCTGCCAGAAAGCCATCGACAAATACATGACCACCGTGCGCCGGGATGCACCCTGGTGCCCGAGCAACCTGGAGTTTATCCGCCGCATTAACGATCTGGCGAACGTCGATGAGGTCTACAAAACGGTATTTGACGCCAGCTATCTGGTGATGGGCCTGGGGGATGTCTATCTCGGCGCCCCGGTGGCGACCCCGCTCGATCCGCGTCATCGTCTGGTCACCACCAAGTACAACCCGGCCCGCACCTGGACGGCGGAAAACTCGGTGGGGATCGGCGGGGCCTATCTCTGTGTCTACGGCATGGAGGGGCCGGGCGGATATCAGTTTGTCGGGCGCACCTTGCAGATGTGGAGCCGCTATCACGCCGTAGAGGATTTCGGCGGCAAGCCCTGGCTGCTGCGCTTCTTCGACCAGATCCGCTTCTATCCGGTCTCTGCCGACGAGCTGCTCACTATTCGCCGCGATTTCCCGCTGGGGCGCTACCCGCTGCGCATTGAGCACACCAGCCTGAAGCTGGCGGAGTATCAGCAGTTTCTCGCTGACGAAGCGCAGGAGATTGACGCGTTTCGCGCCCATCAGCAGGAAGCCTTTAACGCTGAGCGCGAGCGCTGGATCGCCAACGGCCAGGCGCATTTCGACAGCAGCGATCTGCTGGCGGATGAGGGCGATGATGCCCCGCTGCAGCCGGGTCAGGCGGGCATCGACAGCCCGGTCTCCGGCAACCTGTGGCAGGTGAGCGTGGAGGTGGGCAAAGCGGTCCGCGAGGGGGATGTGCTGGTGGTGCTGGAGTCGATGAAGATGGAGATCCCGCTCCTTGCCACCCAGGACGGAATTGTCAGTCAGGTGCGCGTCCAGCCGGGCTCCCCGGTACGGGCGGGGCAGTGTGTGGTGGTCCTGGAGAAAACAGCATGAAGCATCCCTTTGATTTACGTCTCGATGTACTGACGCAGGCTTACCGCGAGGGCCGCTTCACTCCGCGGGAGGTGATTAACACCCTGCGCGAGCGGGCGCTGGCGCTAAACCCTGAGTTCAACGCCTTTATTTATCTGCTCACCTCAGAGGAGCTGGAGCCGTATCTGGCCGCGCTTGAGGATCAATCCCCGCAGACGCTGCCCCTCTACGGCGTGCCCTTTGCCATTAAAGACAATATCGATCTGGCGGGCATCGTCACCACCGCCGCCTGCCCGGCGTTTGCATACCGGGCTGAGCAGGATGCCACTATCGTCGGCCAGCTGATCGCCCTGGGGGCAATCCCGCTGGGCAAAACCAACCTCGATCAGTTCGCTACCGGCTTAAACGGCACACGCTCGCCGTATGGCCCATGTCGTAACAGTGTCAATGCGGATTATCCATCCGGGGGCTCCAGCGCGGGGTCGTCGCTGGCGGTGGCGCTGGGGCTGGCGAGTTTTGCTCTCGGCACCGACACGGCCGGGAGCGGGCGCGTGCCCGCCGCGCTGAATAATCTGGTCGGGCTTAAGGCCACCAAAGGGTTACTCTCCACCGCCGGGGTGGTGCCTGCCTGCCGCACCCTGGACTGCGTGACCTTCTTTACCGCCACGGCGGAAGAGGCCAGCCAGCTGCTGGCGCTGACGGCGGTGAAAGATCCGCGGGACGACTACAGCCGCGCCAATCCAGCCTGGAACGGCGCCCAGGCGTTTGGTCTGCCTGAGGCCGGGTTCCGCTTCGGCGTACCGGATCGGCTGGAGTTCCTTGGCTGCACCGAGAGCGAAGCGCTGTATCACGCCGCAAAAGCGCGGTTGATTGCCCTCGGTGGCGTGCCGGTGACCATCGACTTTTCACCGTTTCTGGCGGCAGCGACGCTGCTCTATAACGGCCCGTGGGTGGCGGAGCGCTATCACGTGGCGGGGGCGCTGATTGCGCAGCAACCGAATGCAGTGCTGCCGGTGATCCGCGATGTGCTGAGCAAAGCGCCCGGTACCGATGCGGTCGCAGCCTTTGACGCGCAGTATCAGCTTCAGCATTTCAAACGCTTGTGCGATGAGGTCATGGCGACGCTTGACTGCGTGCTCACGCCCACCTATCCACGCCCGGTGACGCTGGCCGAGCTGGCGGAGGAGCCGGTAAAGCGCAATTCCGAGCTGGGGATTAATACCAACTTTATGAACCTGCTGGACTATGCCGCCGTGGCGGTGCCTGCCGGGTTCATGGCGAATGGCCTGCCCTCAGGCGTGACGCTGTTTGGCCGGGCCTTTACCGACCAGTATCTGCTGAGCCTTGCCGGGGCGTTACAACGTCACCAGAATCTGCTGTTACCCGGCGATCGTGCGTTACAGGCGACGGCACCCACGACCACGGCCAGCCACGATCGCCTGCCGGTGGTGGTTTGCGGGGCACATCTGGACGGGCTGGCGCTGAATCACCAGCTGCGCCAGCGCGGGGCAACCTTACGTGAAACCACCCGCAGCGCGCCGCACTATCGCCTGTTTGCCCTCGCCGACGGGAAACGGCCTGGCATGGTGCGCGACCGCGAACAGGGGGCAGCGATTGGTGTGGAAGTGTGGGATCTGCCCCATGCCGAGGTGGGATCGTTTCTGGCGGGCATCCCGGCTCCGCTGGGACTCGGAAAAGTAGAGCTGGAGGACGGGCGCTGGTTAACCGGGTTTATCTGTGAGGAGTACGGCTTGCAGGGGGCAGAGGATATTACCGCTTTCGGCGGCTGGAGAGCCTGGCTTACTCACCAGTAAGCCAGGGGAGGATTAACGGAAAAGTGGTTTTTCGGCGACCGGGGTCAGCAGGCCGGATTGCCACTCAGCCAGCGTCAACTGTGCCAGTTTGCCCTGCGCGCGGTAGAACGGGTGGCCTGCGTTTTCGACAAACACGGAAAGAAAGCGCGTGCTCCAGGGCAGCAGATGCCAGGCCAGCAGTTGGTCGAGCTCTGCATCCCGGCCCGTTTCTGCCAGCCATGCCGCCATCAGCAGCAGGGTGCCAAAGTGATCTTCCGGCTCGTTGTTCGCCATCTCAAACACGATGCCGTTTTCCCGCATCCACTGGCGCAGCGCCAGGGTGGAATCCCCGAACAGCACGCTCTCTCGATCCAGCCAGACCGAGCCCCAAGGCGGCGCGGGCAGCGCCCACGGACCCAGAAACAGCCGTTGCCAGGCGGTACGCAAGGGTTCATCGGCAGGCTGGCGAAGCTCGTCGGCAATCGGGGCCAACAGGCACTCATCCAGCGGCCAGTCCTGCTGCCAGTCGTTGTGGGTTAAGGCCGTGACCAGCGGCGCGGCTTCGGGGCTATCCGGAGCGTAGTAAAACAGCGCGCCCAACACACGGGCAGTAAAGGCAAACGACTCTCTCATGACTTCATCCTTCATTTGCGCGGGTTGACCCGCGCTGACACAGTAATTGGCTACGCCTTTTCAATTTGCACCAGATTGGTGTGCTGCGGATTGCCCTTCGCCAGAGGAGACGGACGATGGGTGGTCAGCGTGTTGATGCATGAGCCGTGGTCAATGCGATCCCCGGTCATGTTGGCATCGTGCCAGGCACCCTGGCCCATCGCGCTGACGCCCGGCATAATGCGCGGCGTGACTTTCGCCGGAATACGCAACTCACCGCGGGCATTATAAACCCGCACCATGTCGCCGTTTTTGATCCCACGCGTTTTGGCATCCACCGGATTGAGCCACACCTCCTGACGGCAGGCGGCCTGCAGCACATCGACGTTGCCGTAGCTGGAGTGGGTGCGGGCTTTGAAGTGGAAGCCAAACAGCTGCAACGGAAACTGGCTGCGGTCAGGATCGTCCCAGCCTTCGAAGGTGGAGGCGTAGACCGGCAGCGGGCTGATGATTTCATCTTTTTCCAGCTGCCAGGTGCGGGCAATATCGGCCAGCCTGCTGGAGTAGATCTCGATTTTGCCTGACGGCGTTTTAAGCGGATTAGCCGCCGGATCGTCGCGGAATTTTTTATAGGCGACGAAATGCCCGTTCGGATCTTTACGCTTGTAGATGCCCATCGCTTTTAATTCCTCATAAGAGGGAAGCTGCGGATCTTTCGCCACCATCTTCGCGTAGAGATATTGTAACCATTCGGCCTGGGTCCGGCCTTCGGTAAAGCGCTGATAGACATCCGGGCCGAGGCGCTTCGCCACCTCGCTCATGATCCAGTAGATAGGCTTACGTTCGAATTTTGGCGCGGTCACCGGCTGGAGGAAGATGAGATAACCCATGTTCCCGGCATAGTCGTTGGGAATGATATCCTCCTGCTCGACGGTCATCAGATCCGGCAGCAGCAGATCGGCATATTTCGCCGACGAGGTCATAAAATTGTCAATGACTACAATCATTTCGCATTTACTTTCATCCTGCAAAATGTCGTGGGTTTTATTGATGTCCGAATGCTGGTTAATGAGGGTGTTACCGGCATAGTTCCAGATGAACTTGATCGGCACGTCGAGCTTATCTTTGCCGCGCACCCCGTCGCGGGTGGCGGTCATCTCCGGCCCGCGGGCGATGGCGTCGGTCCAGCTGAAGCAGGAGATCTGCGTTTTGACCGGGTTCTCCGGCAGCGGCATCCGCTCAATGGTGATGGTGTAGGTGGATTCACGCGCGCCGCTGTTGCCGCCATTTATGCCGACGTTGCCGGTGAGGATAGGGAGCATGGCGATGGCGCGGGAGGTGAGCTCGCCGTTGGCCTGGCGCTGCGGCCCCCAGCCCTGGCAGATATAGGCCGGTTTCGCGGTGCCAATTTCCCGGGCCAGCTTAATGATACGATCGGCGGGAATGCCGGTGATGCGCGAGGCCCACTCCGGGGTTTTGGCGGTGGCATCGTCGCCCTCACCAAGGATATAGGCCTTATAGTGGCCGTTGGCAGGCGCGCCTTCCGGCAGTGTGGTTTCGTCGTAACCGACGCAGTATTTATCGAGGAAGGGCTGGTCGACGAGATTTTCGTTAATCAGCACCCAGGCGATGCCCGCCACCAGCGCGGCATCGGTTCCCGGACGAATCGGGATCCATTCATCCTCACGCCCGGCGGCGGTGTCGGTGTAGCGGGGATCGATGACGATCATGCGCGCATTCGAACGTTCGCGCGCCTGTTCGAGGTAATAGGTGATCCCCCCCGCCGCTCATGCGGGTTTCCGCCGGGTTATTGCCAAACATCACCACCAGCTTGCTGTTTTCGATATCCGAGGTGCTGTTGCCCTCGTTGCTGCCGTAGGTGTAGGGCATCGCGCAGGCGATCTGCGCCGTGCTGTAGGTACCATAATGGCTCAAAAAACCGCCATAGCAGTTCATCAGTCGGGCCACCAGAGAGGCGTAAGGCGAGGAGCGGGTGATATTGCCGCCGACAATACCGGAAGAGTAATTAATGTAGACCGCTTCGTTGCCGTATTTAGCGACCACGTCGCGCAGGCTGGTGGTGAGCAGATCCAGAGCGTCATCCCAGGAGATGCGTTCAAATTTCCCTTCACCGCGTTTGCCCACGCGTTTCATGGGATAGTTCAGGCGATCGGGATGATTGATGCGTCGACGAATCGAGCGTCCGCGCAGGCAGGCGCGCACCTGATGGTTGCCATAGGTGTCGTCGCCGGTGTTGTCCGTTTCAACCCAGTACACTTCATCGTCACGCACGTGCAGCCGCAGCGCGCAGCGGCTGCCGCAGTTGACCGAGCAAGCGCCCCAGACCACTTTATCTGCGCGTGTCTGCTGTACTGCCGCGGCTGCGGGGCGTAAACCAAAGGGTAATGACAGGCCGCCTGCGGCAAGCGCAAGGGATCCGATGGCGGTCGATTTGACGAGGGTACGGCGGCTGATCCCGCCGCTATGCTCACTATCTGACATGACTCACTCCATTACGTTCGTCGTTTGAAAACTGATTTCAGCCGTGATGACGATCGGGCTAATGAAAGGGAGTGTTACCCATTAAGGGGGAGGTAATATTAATGTACATCAAAACAAACGAAATTCCCCCGCGCAAACGGGGGGGAATATTCACTGTGGCTCGCGCGGTGCAGGGGCCTGATTACCGCCTCCGCTTACCGGATAGTTGCCGCTGCTGGTGCGGGTATAGAGGATTTTAAGGGTGTCATTGGCGCAGTGGCCTACCACCTCGGCGTCGGGTTTGTCGGCCTGATCGTTTGGCACAATGTTCAGCATAAAACCGCTCTCCGGCACGCCATTATTGATGATCCGCTGCTGAATATCGCTTTTGATGCGCTCGCAGTTATCGGGTGCCGCCAGCGCGGCCGGGGCAATGCCCGCCAGCAAAAGTGCAGTAATCCAGGGTAACCGTTTCATATCTGCCTCCTTACGACTGTGTGTGACTATAATAGTAGCAGGGATAGTGTAAACGTTTGTATTTGCTACACTGCCCGGGATCCTCTTCTGCTATTGGTAGGTCATGTGAATAAACACGCGCTTATGGTTCTCCTGGCGGCTCTGTTGACGGGGTGTGATAACACCGCCGCGCCGCTATCGTTTACGCCAGAGATGGCGAGCTTTTCTAACGAATTTGATTTTGATCCCCTGCGCGGGCCGGTGAAAGATTTCAGCCAGACGCTCTTCAATGATAAAGGGGAAGTGGCCAAGCGCGTCAGCGGCACGCTCTCTACGGAGGGCTGCTTCGACAGTCTGGAGCTGCACGATCTGGAGGCGAACATCGGCATCGCCCTGGTGCTGGACGCCAACTACTATCTGGATGCGCAAACCCAGCAGAAAAAGCTGCGGCTGCAGGGCAAATGCCAGCTGGCGGAACTGCCCGCATCAGGGATTTCATGGGATACCGATGACAACGGTTTTATCGTCAGCGCCCACGGCAAAGATATGGAAGTGAACTATCGCTATGATGCAGATGGCTATCCACTCGGTAAAACCACCGTCTCCGGGGAGCAGCAGCTCTCCATTACGGCCACACCGGCGGCGGACAAGCGCAAGAAACTGGACTACACCTCGGTGAGCCAGCTAAATGATAAGCGGCTGGGCAAGGTGAAACAGACCTGCGATTACGATCGCCACGACAACCCGGTGGCGTGCGAGCTGGTGGTCACCGATGAGAGCGTGAAGCCGGCAGTCTCGCGCAAGTACACCATCAAAAACACGATTGAGTACTATTAAACACCGCGCAGGAGGCTGCGCGGTGCTTTCAGGCAGAATCAGGGGGCCAGGGCGCGGCCAGTGCGGCGGTCAAGGCAGCGCAGGGTGTTGGGCTCCCAGTAGGCGTTCACATTGGCGCTCTGCTGGCATTTATCCCGGGCGTCAAAAGCGACATCCTCTTTATCCCACTCTTTTTCCACGCGGCTGTTCACCTTATGGCGCAGGCTGCGGGTATCGTTCCACTGCTCTTTATCCATGGCGGCATTTTGACGGCTCTGGGCGCTGTCGCCGGATTCAATAATCAGTTTGCTGGTGTTGGCGGATACTGGCGCGATGAAAACAGCAGCCAGCAGGGCAGCCAGGCAGAGGCGTGTGCTCATTTTACGCATAGCGATTTCCTTGTAGACGGTGGACGTTCGACGACTCCACCGGAGTTTTTACATCAGTCCATTTTGAGGGCATACCCACATCAGGCGTGTGGAAGGGTTCCTTTCACATTTGGGTATGATACCTCATCACACATCAGACAACGTTAAATATGTTTAAAACAACTTTGCTCTTTTTTGCCACCGCGCTCTGCGAAATTCTCGGCTGTTTTCTGCCGTGGCTCTGGCTGAAGAAAGGCGCCTCGGTGCTGCTGTTGATTCCTGCGGGCGCTGCCTTGGTGCTGTTTGTCTGGCTACTCACCCTGCATCCCGCAGCAAGCGGGCGCGTCTATGCCGCTTATGGCGGCGTCTATGTCTGCACGGCGCTGTTGTGGTTGCGGGTGGTCGATGGCGTAAAACTAAGCCTCTACGACTGGGTTGGGGCGCTGGTGGCGCTGTGCGGCATGCTGATCATCGTGGCAGGTTGGGGGCGCGCATGAGCGCCCAATATGTGATCCAGCGAAGGTTTTTTGATCTTTATACTTGTATGGTAGTAGGGTAATTGCGTAGATTTCCGGCATCACAGTAAAAGATGTAAGGAACCGGAAAATGAAGATTGTAGGGGCTGAAGTATTTGTCACCTGTCCAGGGCGTAACTTTGTCACGCTGAAAATTACCACCGACGAGGGGATTGTCGGCCTGGGTGACGCTACCCTCAATGGGCGCGAGCTTTCTGTCGCGTCATATCTGAAAGATCATCTCTGTCCGCAGTTGATTGGCCGGGATGCCCATCGTATCGAAGATATCTGGCAGTTCTTCTATAAAGGCGCGTACTGGCGTCGCGGTCCGGTCACCATGTCGGCGATTTCAGCCATCGACATGGCGCTGTGGGACATCAAAGCCAAAGCCGCCAATATGCCGCTGTATCAGCTGCTGGGCGGCGCCTCCCGTGAAGGGGTGATGGTCTACTGCCATACCACCGGTCACACCATTGATGATGTACTGGAAGATTACGCCCGCCATAAAGAGATGGGATTCAAGGCCATCCGCGTACAGTGCGGCGTGCCGGGAATGAAAACCACCTACGGCATGTCAAAAGGGAAGGGGCTGGCGTATGAACCCGCCACCAAAGGCAACTGGCCGGAAGAGCAGCTCTGGTCAACAGAAAAGTACCTCGATTTTACGCCAAAACTGTTTGACGCCGTGCGCAACAAATATGGTTTTAATGAACATCTGCTGCACGACATGCACCACCGCCTGACGCCGATCGAAGCCGCGCGTTTCGGTAAGAGCATTGAGCAGTACCGCATGTTCTGGATGGAAGACCCAACCCCGGCAGAAAACCAGGAGTGCTTCCGTCTGATTCGTCAGCACACCGTCACTCCGATTGCGGTGGGCGAAGTGTTCAACAGCATCTGGGACTGCAAGCAGCTGATCGAAGAGCAGCTGATCGACTATATCCGCACCACCATCACCCATGCGGGCGGTATTACCGGAATGCGTCGGATCGCCGATTTTGCCTCGCTCTATCAGGTACGCACCGGCTCTCACGGTCCTTCCGATCTGTCGCCGATTTGCCACGCGGCGGCGCTGCACTTCGACCTGTGGGTACCCAACTTTGGCGTACAAGAGTACATGGGCTATTCCGAGCAGATGCTGGAGGTCTTTAACACCAACTGGACCTTTGAAGACGGCTATATGCATCCGGGCGATAAGCCGGGCCTGGGCATTGAGTTTGATGAAAAACGGGCAGCGAAATATCCCTACGATCCCGCTTATCTGCCCGTTGCACGTCTTGAGGATGGCACGCTGTGGAACTGGTAAAGGAGCAAAAAATGAAAAGTATCGTTATTCAACAACCGAATTCTCTGGCTCTCGAAGAGCGTCCGCTACCCGCCCCTGCGGCAGGCGAAGTACGCGTCAAAGTGAAGCTGGCCGGGATCTGCGGTTCCGACAGCCATATCTATCGCGGCCACAATCCGTTCGCCAAATATCCCCGGGTGATCGGCCATGAGTTCTTCGGCGTCATCGATGCTGTCGGCGAGGGCGTCGACACCGCACGCCTGGGCCAGCGCGTCTCGGTTGATCCGGTGATCAGCTGCGGCCACTGCTACCCATGCTCGGTAGGCAAACCGAACGTCTGCACTTCGCTGGTGGTGCTGGGTGTGCATCGCGACGGCGGCTTCAGTGAATACGCCGTGGTACCCGCTAAAAATGCCTGGGTCATTCCGGATGCCGTCAGCGATGAACATGCGGTGATGGTTGAGCCATTCACTATCGCGGCCAACGTCACCGGCCACGTCAGCCCGACCGGGCAGGATGTGGCGCTCATTTACGGCGCCGGACCGATGGGGCTGGTCACCGTCCAGGCGCTGAAGGGCGTCTACAAGGTGAAACAGGTCATTGTGGTCGATCGCATCGACGAGCGTCTGGCGATGGCCCAGCGTAGCGGGGCGGACTGGGTGATTAACAACGGCAACCAGTCTCTGCAGGCGGTGCTGGAAGAGAAGGGCATTAAACCCACGCTGATCATTGATGCGGCCTGCCACCCTTCTATTTTGCAGGAAGCCGTCAATCTGGCTTCGCCGGGCGCGCGCATTGTGCTTATGGGCTTCTCCAGCGAGCCGAGCCAGGTTGCGCAGCAGGGGATCACCGGTAAAGAGCTTTCTATATTCTCGTCACGTCTGAACGCCAATAAATTCCCGGTGGTCATCGACTGGCTGGAGAAAGGGCTTATCGACCCTGACAAACTCATTACGCATCGCTTTGCGTATCAACACGTTAAAGACGCCATTGAACTGTTTGAGAAAGACCAGCGGCAGTGCTGAAAGGTATTACTGACGTTCTCTGAATAATAATACTGAATGCGGTTTAGCGGTACGCATCTTACCCTTTTGAGATTGCCAATATGACTCAAGTACAACATGAAAGATCCACATCTGACCTGATAAGAGCCGCCGTCTCCGGATGGCTGGGTACCGCGTTAGAGTTTATGGACTTCCAGCTTTATTCGCTGGGCGCGGCCTTAGTCTTTCACGAAATCTTCTTCCCTGAACAGTCCGCGGCAATGGCGCTGATTCTGGCGATGGTTACCTATGGGGCAGGCTATATTGCCCGTATCATTGGCGCTTTTGTTTTCGGCAAAATGGGCGACCGCGTGGGACGCAAGAAGGTGCTGTTTATCACCATCACCATGATGGGGATCTGTACCACGCTGATTGGTGCGCTGCCGACCTATGCGCAAATTGGTATTTTCGCGCCGGTGCTGCTGGTGACGCTGCGTATTATCCAGGGGCTGGGCGCAGGGGCGGAGATCTCCGGTGCGGGCACGATGCTGGCGGAATATGCGCCGAAAGGGAAACGCGGCATCATCTCTTCTCTGGTGGCGATGGGGACTAACTGCGGGACCCTGAGCGCCACGGCGATCTGGGCAGTCATGTTCTTTGCCCTCGACCGTGAACAGCTGCTGGCCTGGGGATGGCGTGTGCCTTTCCTTGCCAGCGTGGTGGTGATGATCTTTGCCATCTGGCTGCGTTTGAACCTCAAGGAAAGCCCGGTATTTGAGCAGGTTAATACCGACGAGGCGTCTGTGCAGGCTGCGGTTGAAGAAAATACCCTGGGTGGGATGCTGAAAAGCAAATCATTCTGGCTGGCGACCGGTCTGCGTTTCGGCCAGGCGGGTAACTCTGGCCTGATCCAGACGTTCCTCGCCGGGTATCTGGTCCAGACACTCTTGTTTGATAAGGCCATCCCGACCGACGCCCTGATGATAAGCTCTATTATCGGCTTTATTACTATCCCGCTGTTGGGCTGGTTGTCAGATAAATTTGGTCGTCGTCTGCCTTATATTTTGCTGAGCATTTCCGCCATTATTCTGGCCTACCCGATGCTGTCGATTATTGTCGACAAATCGTACACCCCTGGCGTGATCATGACCTCGATTATCGTGATCCATAACTTCGCGGTGCTGGGGCTCTTTGCTCTGGAGAACATCACCATGGCCGAGATGTTTGGTTCCCGTAACCGCTTCACCCGGATGGCGATTTCCAAAGAGGCGGGTGGCCTGATTGCAGTTGGTTTTGGTCCGGTACTGGCGGGGATCTTCTGCAACATGACCGGCTCCTGGTGGCCAATCGTGGTGATGGTGATGGTTTACTCCTTCATCAGCCTGATCTCAGCCCTGCTGATGCCTGAGGTCTGCGATCGCGAGCTGAGCGCGCTGGACGATGCTGCGGACGATAAAGCTGCTGCGCTAAAGATCAACGGTAAACACCGCGTCATCTCGTAGTTGCTGACGACTCCTCTGTTATACGCAGGGGAGTCTTTTTTAACCCTGTCAAAGCCTGCGTTAATGACTATCCCGCTGTCTCCTTCGCATCAATGGTTCATAGCATTACGTTTTTATTCAAATGCTGTCACACAACTTTTAATTGATGTCACACCAGATGGCGAAAAGTTAACGTAAATCAATATCGCTATATCAACAATCAGTATGGTTAACAGCAGAGATTTTTTTTATGCCATCTACCATTCTAGTTGGGTTAGTAAGCCGGGCCACGGAGTTAAGCCGGCCCGGATTAATCGCTTAAATACATTAACGAGTACTATCATGAAAAATCCGTTATTACAGGCGCAAGCTACGCTTCCTCACTACAACCGGGATACTCTGCAAACGCGCATCGTGCATCTGGGCTTTGGCGCCTTCCACCGCGCGCATCAGGCGGTTTATACCGATATCCTCGCTGCCGAACATGGCAGTGACTGGGGCTATTGCGAGGTCAATCTGATTGGCGGCGAGCAGCAGATAGCCGATCTTAAGGCGCAGGATAATCTCTTCACCGTTGCTGAAATGTCCGCTGATGCGTGGACAGCGCGGGTGGTGGGCGTGGTCAAAAAGGCGCTGCATGCCCAGGTGGATGGTCTTGAAGCGGTGCTGTCCGCCCTCTGTGAACCGCAGGTGGCGATCGTCTCGTTAACCATTACTGAAAAAGGGTACTGTCACGCCCCGGCGACCGGGCAGCTGATGCTGGATCATCCACTGATCGCAGCCGATCTGCAGAATCCTCATCAGCCTGTTTCGGCTGTAGGCGTGGTGGTGGAAGCGCTGGCACGACGTAAAAACGCCGGGCTGCCCGCTTTCACCGTGATGTCCTGCGACAATATGCCGGAGAACGGCCACGTCATGCGCAACGTTACCTGCGCCTATGCCCGCGCGGTCAGCGCTGAACTGGCAGAGTGGATCGAAGCCAACGTCACCTTCCCGTCAACCATGGTTGACCGTATTGTGCCCGCCGTGACTGCCGATACGCTGAACAAAATTGAAGAGATTACCGGTGTGCGCGATCCGGCAGGTGTGGCCTGCGAGCCGTTCCGCCAGTGGGTGATTGAAGACAACTTTGTTGCGGGTCGTCCGGCGTGGGAAAAAGCCGGGGCCGAACTGGTGGCGGATGTTATTCCGTTTGAAGAGATGAAGCTGCGCATGCTGAACGGCAGCCACTCCTTCCTGGCGTATCTGGGCTATCTGGCGGGCTATCAACACATCAACGACTGCATGGAGGATGCGAACTACAAGCGCGCCGCCCGTGCGCTGATGTTAAACGAGCAGGCGCCGACGCTGAAAGTGACCGGTGTAGACCTGGAGCGTTATGCCGATCTGCTGATCGACCGTTACAGTAACCCGGCGCTGCGCCACCGGACCTGGCAGATCGCGATGGATGGCAGCCAGAAGCTGCCGCAGCGTATGCTTGATTCAGTGCGCTGGC
>NZ_JBBCPK010000097.1:0-15740 GCF_037150775.1 Leclercia sp. M50 | reverse complement strand
GCCATACCGCTCCCGGCCCCCCCTCCAGCGCCTCAGGTTGTTCTGCCAGCAAGCGGTGCAGGCACTGGCGAGGAGACAGCACCCCCAGCGCCAGGCAGGCGGAGAGACGGCTGGTCCCTTCGATAGCCGGAAAATCGCGCTGCGCCTCATACTCCCCTGCCCCCTGTTGACAGAACTGACGCAGCCGGGCAATCGCCTCTCTCTCGCTCGCTGGAAAGAGGTCAGTATCGAATGGCTGTTGCGGATAATCGAAATCCAGCGCCGCCGGGGTCACCTTTTCGCCCTCGCGGACGGCAGGAGCCGCCGCACACTCAGGCAGCCCCTCTTTCAGCCGCCGCAGCCAGGCGTTTTTAAACGGCGTAAAGACCTTGTACATCTCATGACTGCCGGTCATGACGCTGCCCGGCGGCAGGATCACGCTGTCATCAAAACCCTGACAGATAACCTCCTGCAACGCGCGCTCCAGCTGACGATCGCGCTGCTGCTCGTTCAGTTCGTACTGGTAGTTATAAAAGAGATGGGTGACCTCATGCTCTGCGCAAAGCTGCGCCACTTTTTCGCCCTGGGCGGCGAAATCAGCCACCTGCGCGTAGAGCAGCGGAATGTTTCTGTCGGCCAGCTGCTGTTGCAAATCGTTGAGATGAGCATGAAGAAAGGCGGCCTGGCGAGGCGCCATGGCGTGCTCACGCCACTGCTGCGGCGTGGCGATGAAAAGCGCCAGGACGCGGGCATGTTTGTCGCGGCAGGCGGCGGCAAGCGCAAGGTTATCGTGGATGCGCAGATCGGCGCGAAACCAGACCAGATGGGTGGCCATAACACTCCAGTATTATCGTCTGTAACATCTACAAGTCACCGAGGATACTTTGCTTTAACAAGTGTAGCCATACTGAAATAAAAAAGGCCGCCCAACGGACCGCGAATCCCGGGGGATAAAAAAACCGCCACATTGCTGTGGCGGTTTTTTGTTACTGCAATTGCTGTGTGTAGTCTTTCTTAATAAAAATCACAAATGGCTTTTTCAGCCTGATCCATCCACACCGGCTTATCGCTGGTCTTCGCCCATACGCGATGCAGATAGCTGTAAAAACGTGCACGATCTTTCCAGAACAGCATAACTGGTAACGCCAGAACACCCGCTAACACAGCGAAAGTGCGGCGAATAAAAACGATATGTGCCGGATACGCTTTGTAAAATTCCATCATTTTCTCCCCTCTTTCTGGCCGGAAATCTGCTCCGGAAAAGTAAAACTGATTATCTGCTGAAAATAGTAACGCTTTGGCTGTAATTTTACTACTCATCCGACCACTTTTTTGTCCTCTAAAAGGGATCTTTACACTTCATCCCGTAATTTAGTTACATAAAAGTTAAATTAATACTAACCATTAGTTAAATTATGGTCTTAGTCATTTTTATACTTTTTTTACACCTCCCCGTCTGATTTTTGCGAAATCTTTGCGCCAGAAAATTTACCGTTTGCACCATGACTAATGTCACCCGGAGGTGAATTGTGAGTGCAGGTGTAATTGTGGGCATCGCGCTGCTGTTTCTGTTACTGGGGTATCTGATTTATGCCCTGCTTAACGCGGAGGCATTCTGATGGCTGCTCAGGGATTTCTGCTTATCGCCAGCTTTCTGCTGGTACTGTTCATACTCGCCCGGCCACTGGGGATGTGGCTGGCACGGATGATTAACGGCCTGCCGCTGCCCGGGGTGCAGGCCATTGACGCAGGGATACTGCGCCTGCTGGGGATCCGCGCCGACGAGATGAGCTGGCGCCATTATCTGTTGGCTATTCTGCTGCTTAATGGCGTGGGCCTGGTTGTGCTCTTCGCCATGCTGATGCTTCAGGGCACTCTGCCGCTCAATCCGCAGCAGCTCCCGGGGCTTTCATGGCATCTGGCGCTGAATACCGCCGTCAGCTTTGTCAGCAACACCAACTGGCAGTCCTATGCCGGTGAAACCACTCTGAGCTATTTCAGCCAGATGGCGGGGCTGACGGTACAAAACTTCCTCTCTGCGGCCAGCGGTATCGCAGTGATTTTTGCCCTGACCCGCGCCTTCTCCCGCCAGAATATCACTACGCTTGGCAACGCCTGGGTCGATCTGACCCGCATCACCCTGTGGGTGCTGCTGCCGCTGTCGCTGGTTATCGCCCTGCTGTTTATGCAGCAGGGTGTATTGCAGAACCTGCTTCCTTATCAGCCCTTCACCTCGCTGGAGGGGGCCAGGCAGCTGCTGCCGATGGGGCCGGTCGCCTCGCAGGAAGCGATCAAAATACTGGGTACCAACGGAGGGGGGTTCTTTAATGCCAACTCCACCCATCCGTTTGAGAATCCGACCGCGCTGACCAACGCCGTGCAGATGCTGGCGATCTTCCTGATCCCCACCGCACTGTGCTTTGCCTTTGGCGAGTCGGTCAGCGATCGGCGCCAGGGGCATACGATCCTGTGGACCATGTCCGCCATCTTTGTGGTCTGCGCGGCGCTGGTGATGTGGGCGGAGTGGCAGGGTAACAGCCACTTTATGCTGCTCGGCGCGGACAGCAACAGCAACATGGAAGGAAAAGAGAGCCGCTTTGGCATTCTCGCCAGCAGCCTGTATGCGGTGATCACCACCGCCGCCTCCTGCGGAGCGGTTAACGCCATGCATGACTCCTTCACCGCCCTGGGCGGCATGATCCCGATGTGGCTGATGCAGATTGGTGAAGTGGTGTTTGGCGGCGTCGGATCGGGCCTGTACGGCATGCTGCTGTTTGTGCTGCTGGCGGTCTTTATCGCCGGGCTGATGATTGGCCGCACCCCGGAATATCTGGGTAAGAAAATCGACGTGCGGGAGATGAAGCTGACCGCGCTGGCGATCCTCGTCACCCCTGCGCTGGTGCTGCTCGGCACCGCCCTGGCGCTGATGACTGACGCCGGGCGCAGCGGCATCTTCAACCCCGGGATCCACGGCTTCAGCGAGGTGCTGTACGCGGTGTCGTCGGCAGCCAACAACAACGGCAGCGCCTTTGCGGGCCTGAGCGCAAACTCACCGTTCTGGAACTGCCTGCTGGCGTTCTGCATGTTGGTCGGCCGCTTTGGGGTGATTATTCCGGTCATAGCCATCGCCGGATCGCTGGTGAACAAGACCCGCCAGCCCGCCTCTGGCGGCACGCTGCCTACCCACGGCGCGCTGTTTGTGGGTCTGCTGATCGGCACCGTCCTGCTGGTCGGCGCCCTCACCTTTATTCCCGCCCTCGCATTAGGCCCGGTTGCGGAACACCTCTCTTTACGCTGATTTTACGGAGTATTCTTCATGAGTCGTAAGCAACTGGCCCTGCTTGAACCTGCTCTGGTTCGCCAGGCGCTGATGGATGCGATAAAAAAATTAGATCCGCGCGTGCAGTGGCGCAATCCGGTGATGTTTATCGTCTGGCTGGGGAGCCTGCTGACCACCCTGCTTGCCCTCGCCATGACGGGCGGATGGCTGTCAGGAAGCGCCACCTTTACCGCAGCGATCAGCCTGTGGCTGTGGTTCACCGTGCTGTTTGCCAACGTCGCCGAAGCGCTGGCGGAAGGACGCAGCAAAGCGCAGGCCAACAGCCTTAAAGGGGTACAAAAGACCGCGTTCGCCCGCAAGCTGCGCGAAGCGAAATATGGTGCTGCCAGCGAAACGGTGCCTGCGGATACGCTGCGCAAAGGCGACATTGTTCTGGTGGAAGCCGGAGATATTATCCCCTGTGACGGGGAAGTGATCGAAGGGGGCGCCTCGGTGGATGAGAGCGCCATCACCGGGGAGTCCGCGCCGGTGATCCGTGAGTCCGGGGGCGATTTTGCCTCGGTCACTGGCGGAACACGCATTCTTTCCGACTGGCTGGTGATCCAGTGCAGCGTCAATCCGGGCGAAACCTTCCTCGATCGGATGATCGCCATGGTGGAAGGCGCCCAGCGGCGCAAAACCCCGAACGAAATCGCTCTGACCATTCTGCTGGTGGCGCTGACCATCGTCTTTCTGCTGGCGACGGCCACTCTGTGGCCCTTCTCGTCCTATGGCGGGACAGCGGTGAGCGTCACCGTGCTGGTGGCCCTGCTGGTCTGCCTGATCCCGACCACCATCGGCGGCCTGCTGTCGGCCATCGGTGTGGCGGGCATGAGCCGGATGCTGGCGGCCAACGTTATCGCCACCAGCGGGCGAGCCGTCGAGGCGGCAGGCGACGTCGACGTGCTGCTGCTGGATAAAACGGGCACCATCACCCTCGGCAACCGTCAGGCATCTGAGTTCCTGCCCGCCCCGGGGGTGGATGAGCAAACGCTGGCCGACGCCGCCCAGCTGGCATCGCTGGCGGACGAAACCCCGGAAGGCCGCAGCATCGTCATTCTCGCCAAGCAGCGCTTTAACCTGCGCCAGCGCGACGTGCAAAGCCTGCATGCCACCTTTGTGCCCTTTACGGCGCAAACGCGGATGAGCGGCATCAATATTCAGGACCGCCTGATCCGCAAAGGCTCGGTGGACGCGATTCGCCGCCATATTGCGGCCAATAACGGCCACTTCCCGCCGCAGGTGGATACCCTGGTAGAGAACGTCGCGCGTCAGGGGGCCACGCCGCTGGTGGTGGCGGAAGGGGCGACCGTACTCGGGGTGATCGCCCTGAAAGATATCGTCAAAGGCGGCATCAAGGAGCGCTTTGCCCAGCTGCGTAAAATGGGCATCAAAACGGTGATGATCACCGGGGATAACCGCCTGACGGCTGCCGCCATTGCCGCCGAAGCGGGGGTGGATGATTTTCTCTCCGAAGCGACGCCGGAGGCCAAACTGGCGCTGATCCGCCAGTACCAGGGAGAAGGACGGCTGGTGGCCATGACCGGTGACGGCACCAACGACGCCCCGGCCCTCGCCCAGGCGGACGTGGCGGTAGCCATGAACTCCGGCACCCAGGCGGCGAAAGAGGCGGGCAATATGGTTGACCTCGACTCTAATCCGACCAAGCTGATCGAGGTGGTGCATATCGGCAAACAGATGCTGATGACCCGGGGCTCGCTCACCACCTTCAGTATCGCCAACGACGTGGCGAAATATTTCGCCATTATTCCGGCGGCGTTTGCCGCGACTTATCCGCAACTGAACGCCCTGAATGTGATGCATCTGCACTCCCCCGCCTCGGCCATCCTGAGCGCGGTGATCTTCAACGCGCTGATCATTATCTTTCTGATCCCGCTGGCGCTGAAAGGGGTGAGCTACAAGCCGCTCACCGCCGCCGCCATGCTGCGCCGAAATCTGTGGATTTACGGTCTGGGTGGGCTGGTGGTGCCGTTTATCGGCATTAAAGCCATCGACGTCGTGCTCACCCTGTTCGGGCTGGTTTAAGAGGAAAATCAAATGGCTATGTTACGTCCCGCTATACTGTTGTTTATTCTGCTGGCCCTGATAACCGGCGGGCTCTATCCGCTGGTGACCACCGCGCTGGGTCAGTGGTGGTTTACCGACCAGGCCAACGGATCGCTTATCTACCAGCAGGGGGAGATCCGCGGTTCCCGGCTGATTGGGCAGAACTTTACCGCGGCGGGTTACTTTCACGGGCGTCCTTCCGCTACGGCTGAGAGCCCGTATAATCCCATGGCCTCGGGCGGCAGCAATCTGGCGGGCAGCAACCCTGAGCTGGATGACGCCGTTCGTGCCCGCGTGGCGGCTCTGCGCGCTGCTAACCCGCAGGCGAGCCCGGCAGTGCCGGTTGAACTGGTGACCGCCTCAGGCAGCGGGCTGGACTACAGCCTGACGCCGCAGGCCGTCGCCTGGCAGATCCCACGGGTGGCTCTGGCGCGTCAGCTCAGCGCCGAACAGCTCAGCCAGCTGGTGGCCGCCCATACGCAAAAGCCATTATTCAGCGCGATGGGCAATCCAGTGGTCAATATTGTTGAATTGAATCTGGCGCTGGACGCGCTAAGGAAAGAGTAAATGATTGACGAGCCTCTGCGCCCGGACCCGGACAAACTGCTGGAACAGGCCGCCTGGCCCCATCGCGGTAAGCTGAAAATTTTCTTCGGCGCCTGCGCGGGCGTCGGCAAGACCTTCGCCATGCTCAGTGAAGCCCAGCGTCTGCGCGCCCAGGGGCTCGATATTCTCATCGGTGTCGTGGAAACCCACGGTCGCCAGGAGACCGCCGCGCTGCTGGCGGGGCTGGCAACCCAGCCGCCGCGCCGCATCCATCATCGTGGGCGTCTGGTAACGGAATTCGATCTCGACGCCGCCCTCGCCCGCCGTCCGGCACTGATCCTGATGGACGAGCTGGCGCACACCAATGCCCCGGGCTCGCGCCATCCCAAACGCTGGCAGGATGTCGAGGAGCTGCTGGACGCCGGAATTGATGTTTTCACCACCGTCAACGTCCAGCATCTGGAGAGCCTCAACGACGTGGTCAGCGGCGTGACCGGTATTCAGGTGCGGGAGACCGTCCCGGATCCCTTCTTCGACGCGGCGGACGAGGTGGTGCTGGTGGATCTCCCCCCGGACGATCTGCGCCAGCGACTGCATGAGGGCAAAGTCTATATCGCCGGGCAGGCTGAGCGGGCCATCGAGCACTTCTTCCGTAAAGGCAATTTGATCGCCCTGCGCGAGCTGGCTCTGCGCCGCACCGCCGACCGGGTGGACGATCAGATGCGGGCCTGGCGCGACCGCCAGGGTCAGGAGAAGGTGTGGCATACCCGCGATGCGATTTTGCTCTGCATCGGCCACGGCAGCGGCAACGAGAAGCTGGTGCGCACCGCCGCGCGTCTGGCGGCAAAATTTGGCAGCGTCTGGCATGCGGTCTACGTGGAGACGCCGCAGCTGCACCGTCTGCCGGAGAACCAGCGCCGCGCCATTCTTGGCGCCCTGCGTCTGGCGCAGGAGCTTGGGGCCGAAACCGCCACCCTGGCCGAGCAGGCGGAAGAGAAAGCCATCCTGCGCTACGCCCGGGAGCATAACCTCGGCAAAATTGTTATCGGCAGGCGCACCCGTCGCCGCGGGTTCAGCCGGGAGAGCTTTGCCGACAAGCTGGCACAGCGCGCCCCCGACCTCGATCTGCTGATCGTCGCGCTGGACGACAAACCGGCCGCCCTGCCCGCCAGAACCCCGGACAACCGGGCATTCAGCGACAAATGGCGGATCCAGCTGCGCGGCTGTCTGGTGGCGGTGCTGCTCTGCGCGCTGATCACCTTTGTTGCCAGCCAGTGGCTACCCGGCTTCGATGCCGCCAACCTGGTGATGATCTACCTGCTGGGTGTGGTGATCGTGGCCCTGTTTTACGGCCGCTGGCCCTCGGTGCTGGCGACGGTGATCAACGTCATCAGCTTCGATCTCTTTTTTATCGCCCCGCGCGGCACCCTGGCGGTGTCGGATGTGCAGTACGTCCTCACCTTCGCCGTGATGCTGGCGGTAGGTTTGCTTATCGGCAACCTGACGGCGGGGGTGCGCTATCAGGCGCGGATCGCCCGTTACCGCGAGCAACGCACCCGCCAACTGTATGAGATGTCGAAGGCACTGGCGGTGGGCCGCGCACCGCAGGATATCGTCCAGACCAGCCAGCAGTTTATTCACTCCACCTTTAACGCCCGCAGCCTGATCCTGCTCCCGGATCGCGAAGGCAAACTCGCCCCCCTCACCCCGGCTTCGGGCATCACGCCGTGGGATGAGGCCATTGCCCACTGGAGCTTTGATAAAGGCCAGCCTGCGGGAGCAGGCACCGACACGCTCCCGGGTGTACCCTATCAGATCCTGCCGTTGCAGCGTCAGGGGGTGCTGATTGTCGAGCCGGCTAACCTGCGCCAGCTGATGATCCCCGAGCAGCAGCGGCTGCTGGAGACCTTTACCCTGCTGGTGGCGAGCGCGCTGGAGCGGCTGGCGCTCACCGCCAGCGAAGAACAGGCGCGGTTAGCCAGCGAGCGGGAGAGCATTCGCAATTCGCTGCTGGCCGCCCTCTCCCACGATCTGCGCACGCCGCTGACGGTGCTGTTCGGTCAGTCGGAGATCCTGACCCTCGACCTGGCGGCAGAAGGATCTCGCCACGCTATCCAGGCCAGCGAGATCCGCCAGCACGTGCTGAACACCACCCGGCTGGTGAACAATCTGCTGGATATGGCGCGGATCCAGTCCGGCGGCTTTAACCTGAAAAAAGAGTGGCTGACGCTGGAAGAGGTGATCGGCAGCGCCTTAAAAACCCTGGAGCCGGGGCTGGGTGGCCGGCATATCGCGCTCGCGATGTCCGATCCCCTGGCGTTGATCCATGTGGATGGCCCGCTGTTCGAGCGGGTGCTGATTAATCTGCTGGAGAACGCCGCGAAATATGCGGGCAGCAAAGCGCAAATCGGCATTGACGCCAGCGTCACCCCGGACCAGCTCCAGCTGGAAGTCTGGGATAGCGGCCCGGGCATTCCGGCGGGTCAGGAAGAGGCTATCTTTGATAAATTCGCCCGCGGAAATAAGGAGTCCGCCATTCCCGGCGTCGGGCTGGGGCTGGCGATCTGCCAGGCGATTGTGGAGGTGCACGGCGGCACCATTACCGCCCATAATCGCCCCGAAGGGGGGGCCGGTTTTTGTGTTACACTGCCGCTTGATGCCCCACCCGAGCTGAATGACTTTCCAGAGGATTTGTGATTAACGTCCTGATTGTTGAAGATGAACTCGCCATCAGTCGTTTTCTGCGTGCCGCGCTGGAAGGTGAAGGGTTGCGCCTTCACGATGCCGGGACGCTACAGCGAGGCCTGATTGAAGCCGCCACCCGCAAGCCGGACCTGGTGATCCTCGATTTGGGCCTGCCGGACGGCGACGGCCTCGACTTTATCCGGGAGGTGCGCCAGTGGAGCCAGATGCCGATCATCGTGCTCTCCGCCCGTCTGGAGGAGACCGACAAAATTGCCGCACTCGATGCCGGTGCCGACGACTATCTCAGTAAGCCGTTTGGCATTGGCGAACTGCAGGCGCGTCTGCGCGTCGCCCTTCGCCGCCACGCGACCACCGCCCCCGTCGACCCGGTGTATACCTTTTCGGATATTCGTGTCGATCTGGCCTCGCGCCGCATTCAGCGCGGTGAGGCTGAAATCCACCTGACCCCCATCGAGTTCCGCCTGCTGGCGGTCCTGCTCAACAATCACGGCAAAGTTCTTACCCAGCGCCAGCTGTTAAGTCAGGTCTGGGGACCGAATGCGGTGGAGCATAGTCACTACCTGCGCATATATATGGGGCACCTTCGCCAGAAACTCGAAACGGATCCCGCGCGCCCGCGCCATTTATTAACGGAAACCGGTATCGGTTATCGGTTTATGCTGTGAATAATCATTCACTCTCATTTCGCTTAAAACAATTACTCTCCTGGTTTATTTTAAAATATCAGCCTCATAGTTATTCACCCTTATTTGAAGTCTCTTTACACACTAAAAAAACAGCGCATTAACATAATATCCACAACCCAGAATTATGATCTGCACTTTAAATAAAATGCGGATAATTATTTTTCAAATGATCGCTTAATGTTGATCCTCTTCACGGTTTGCCGTCTCTTTCCGGATAAAATGACCACGCTTTCAATTACTGAAAGGAAAAGGGAAATGGAAAATAACAACCGTTTTATGCCACATATAAGGCGGGTAACGCATATAATGAAGTTTGCCCACCGCAACTGCTTTGACTTTCATCTCTTTAACGCCCGGTAGTCCTTCGACTTCTGGCGCACTTGCTTACACACACTCCTGAAAAAGCTTCTTTTACAGTCAGTTGACTGTGAACCAGTGCGCTCATTCTCCTTGATCCAGAATTAACCGTAACCGGACGGGCTGGATTGTATTCAACAAAAAGCAATTTACTGATTTTTTATCAGCGGCCCGACTTTGCTTTTTTTCCGGCAAATAGCGATTTCTTTTTCACAGGAAATCGAAGGACCTCTATTACCTAAAATAAAGAGCGAAAGATGAAAACGTTAAAAATTGCCACCAGCCGCACCTGCCCGCACTGCTTTACCACCACCCGCGATATGGTGGACGTGAACGACTCGGATTATATTGATGTCGCCGCAGTAGTCCTGGCGGTGAGCGATATTTCCAATGGTACTATAGAAAAAATAGATGCCACGGGGTTCAATATTCCCGTTTTTATTTCCACGCATAAAGAAGAGATTGTTCCGGCAGAGTATTTATCGCGTATCCAGGGCGTTTTTGAATGTACCGATAACTGCAATGACTTCTACGGACGCCAGCTGGAAGCAGCTGCGCAGAAGTATGAAACCCAGCTGCGTCCCCCCTTCTTCCGCGCGCTGGTAGATTATGTTAAGCAAGGCAACAGCGCTTTTGACTGCCCGGGACATCAGGGTGGACAGTTCTTCCGCCGCCACCCTGCGGGAAATCAATTTGTCGATTTCTTTGGCGAAACGCTGTTCCGCGCCGACCTGTGCAATGCTGACGTGGCAATGGGCGATCTGCTGATCCACGAAGGCGCGCCGTGTACTGCTCAACAGCATGCGGCGAAAGTCTTTAATGCCGATAAAACCTACTTCGTACTGAACGGAACCTCTTCGTCTAATAAGGTCGTGCTGAACGCCCTGCTCACACCGGGCGATCTGGTGCTGTTCGACCGTAATAACCATAAATCTAACCATCACGGGGCACTGTTACAGGCGGGCGCTACGCCGGTTTATCTGGAAACTGCACGAAACCCGTACGGCTTTATCGGCGGTATTGACGCACACTGTTTTGAAGAGCGTTATCTGCGCGAACGGATCGCCGAGGTTGCGCCAGGCCGTGCCCGCGACCAGCGTCCGTTCCGCCTGGCGGTGATCCAGTTGGGCACTTACGATGGCACCATCTATAACGCCCGGCAGGTCGTGGATAAGATTGGTCACCTGTGCGATTACATTCTGTTTGATTCTGCCTGGGTGGGGTACGAGCAGTTCATTCCGATGATGGCGGACTGCTCTCCGCTGCTGCTGGAACTGAACGAGAACGACCCTGGGATCCTGGTTACCCAGTCGGTGCATAAGCAGCAGGCAGGCTTCTCGCAGACCTCGCAGATCCACAAGAAAGACCGGCATATCAAAGGCCAGCCGCGCTATGTTCCGCATAAACGGCTTAACAACGCTTTTATGATGCACGCTTCCACCAGCCCCTTCTATCCGCTGTTTGCCGCGCTGGATATCAACGCCCGTATGCATGAGGGCCAGAGCGGTCGCAATATGTGGATGGATTGCGTGGTGAACGGCATCGAGGCGCGCAAGCTGATCCTGCAAAACTGTCAGTTTATCCGTCCGTTCGTACCGGAAACGGTAGATGGGCGTCCGTGGGAAAGCGCCAGCACCGCCCACATCGCCACCAACCTGCGCTTCTTCCACTTTGTTCCGGGTGAGCAATGGCACGCTTTTGAAGGCTACGCCGAGCACCAGTACTTTATCGATCCGTGCAAGCTGCTGCTAACCACCCCGGGCATCAATGCGCGCACCGGGGAGTATGAGGATTTCGGCGTGCCAGCCACCATTCTGGCTAACTTCCTGCGTGAAAATGGCATCGTCCCGGAAAAATGCGATCTCAACTCAATTCTCTTCCTGCTTACGCCAGCAGAGGACATGGGCAAACTGCAGCAGCTTGTCGCCCAGCTTGTGCGCTTCGAGAGACTGCTCCAGACCGATGCCCCGTTGAAAGAGGTTCTGCCATCCATCTGCAAACAGTACCCGGAACGCTATGCCGGTTACACCCTGCGCCAGATTTGCCTGGAGATGCATGAACTTTATGCCCGCCATAACGTGAAGCAACTGCAGAAAGAGATGTTCCGTAAGGCGTATTTCCCGCGGGTGATGATGAACCCACAAGAGGCGAACATTGCCTATCTGCGTGGCGAAGTCGAACTGGTCTCGCTGCACGACGCGGAAGGCCGGATTGCCGCCGAAGGGGCGCTCCCCTATCCACCGGGGGTGCTGTGCGTGGTCCCGGGCGAAGTATGGGGCGGTTCCGTGCTGCGCTACTTTGCCGCGCTTGAAGAGGGGATCAACCTGCTGCCGGGCTTTGCACCGGAGTTACAGGGGGTGTACGTCGAGGAGTGTGACGGTCGCAAACAGGTGCGCTGCTACGTCATCAAACAACCTGCCGCTCAGCCTGTGCTGCTGAAAGGAGAAAAATTATGAGTAAATCCAACAAAATGGGCGTCGTGCAGCTCACCATTCTCACTATGGTCAACATGATGGGATCGGGCATTATCATGCTGCCGACCAAACTCGCGGAAGTGGGAACGATCTCAATTATCTCCTGGCTGGTGACGGCGGTGGGATCGATGGCGCTGGCGTGGGCTTTTGCCAAGTGCGGGATGTTCAGCCGCAAGTCAGGCGGGATGGGCGGTTACGCCGAGTATGCCTTCGGTAAGTCAGGCAACTTTATGGCCAACTATACCTACGGCGTGTCGCTGCTGATCGCCAACGTCGCGATTGCGATTTCAGCGGTGGGCTACGGCACCGAGCTGTTCGGTGCCACGCTCAGTCCGGTGCAAATTGGGCTGGCGACCATCGGCGTACTGTGGATCTGCACCGTGGCTAACTTTGGCGGGGCGCGCATCACGGGTCAGTTAAGTAGTATCACCGTCTGGGGTGTCATTATCCCGGTTGTCGGGCTGTGCATCATTGGCTGGTTCTGGTTTAGCCCAACGCTTTACGCCAACTCCTGGAATCCCCATCATGTGCCGTTCTTTACCGCGGTGGGCTCCTCCATCGCCATGACGTTATGGGCCTTTCTCGGGTTGGAATCCGCGTGTGCTAACGCTGAAGTGGTGGATAATCCTGAAAAGAACGTCCCCATTGCGGTACTGGGCGGCACCCTGGGTGCGGCGGTGATCTACATTGTCTCCACTAACGTAATTGCCGGAATCGTACCGAACATGGATCTGGCGACCTCCACCGCACCGTTCGGGCTGGCCTTCGCCCAGATGTTCACGCCGGAAGTCGGGAAAGTGATCATGGGTCTGATGGTTATGTCCTGCTGTGGCTCGCTCCTCGGCTGGCAGTTCACCATCGCACAGGTGTTCAAAACATCAGCGGATGCTGGTTACTTCCCGAAAATCTTCTCCCGCGTAACCAAAGCGGATGCGCCGGTACAGGGCATGCTGGCGATTGTGATTTTCCAGAGCGGTCTGTCGTTGATGACCATTAGTCCATCGCTGAACAGCCAGTTTAACGTGCTGGTCAATCTGGCCGTTGTGACCAACATCATCCCCTACATTCTGTCGATGGCGGCACTGGTGATCATTCAGAAGGTGGCAAAAGTTGATCCGGGCAAGGCGAAAATCGCCAATATCGTGGCGCTGGTGGGAGCGATTTACAGCTTCTATGCGCTTTACTCTTCTGGGGAAGAAGCGATGCTGTACGGTGCTATGGTGACCTTTATGGGCTGGACGCTCTACGGGCTGGTTTCACCGCGCTTTGAACTGAAGAACAAAATGAGCTGACAAAAAAGCCCGGTGGCGCTCGCGCTTACCGGGCCTACAAAATCGAAGCAGTTGTAGGCCGGGCAAACGCAGTGCCGCCCGGCGCACAAACCGCAGTTATGCGTTTTTCAGCACTTCGCTGACAATCTCTACCGCTTCTTTCTCAATCTGCTGGCGGTGTTCCGCACCGAGGAAGCTTTCGCAGTAAATCTTGTAAGCATCTTCCGTACCGGATGGACGCGCCGCGAACCAGCCGTTCTCGGTCATCACCTTCAGACCGCCGATTGAGGCACCGTTGCCCGGTGCCGCCGTCAGACGGGCGGTGATCGGGTCGCCTGCCAGGGTGCTGGCACTGACCATGTCAGGTGAGAGCTTAGAGAGCGCCGCTTTCTGAGCGGAGGAGGCAGAGGCCTGGAGACGGTTGTAGCTCGGCGCACCGAAACGGGCGGCCAGCTCATCGTAGTGCTCCTGCGGGTTCTTACCGGTGACGGCAGTGATCTCCGCCGCCAGCAGGCACATGATGATGCCGTCTTTGTCGGTAGACCACGGCGTACCGTCGAAGCGCAGGAAGGAGGCACCCGCGCTCTCTTCGCCGCCAAAGCCGAAGCTGCCGTCGAACAGACCGTCTACAAACCACTTAAAGCCCACCGGCACTTCCACCAGCTTACGGCCCAGGTCGTTAACCACACGGTCGATCATTGCGGAGGAGACGAGGGTTTTACCCACGGCAACCTCTGCCCCCCACTGTGGACGGTGCTGGAACAGATAGTTGATCGCCACTGCCAGATAGTGGTTTGGATTCATCAGGCCCGCAGGCGTGACGATACCGTGACGGTCGTAATCGGGGTCGTTGGCAAAGGCGAGGTCGAACTTGTCGCGCAGCGCCAGCAGGCCAGCCATCGCACACTCGGAGGAGCAGTCCATACGGATTGCGCCATCTTTATCCAGGTGCATAAAGCGGAAGGTCTGATCGACATGATCGTTAACGATGGTCAGATCCAGCTTGTAGTGCTCCGCAATACGCTTCCAGTATTCAATACCGGAACCGCCCAGCGGGTCGACGCCCAGTTTAAGACCCGCTTTCTGGATCGCCGCCATGTCGACGATATCTGCCAGTCCTTCAACGAAAGGCTGCACCAGATCCTGCTCTTTCACGTGGCCGGAGGCCATCGCCTCGTCCAGAGAGATGCGCTTCACGCCTTTCAGGCCATCAGCCAGCAGCGCGTTGGCACGATCTTCCACCACTTTGGTGACGTTGGTGTCAGCAGGGCCGCCGTTGGGTGGGTTGTATTTGATACCGCCATCTTCCGGCGGGTTGTGGGACGGCGTGATCACAATGCCGTCAGCCTGCGCGCCGCCCTTCTGGTTATGCACCAAGATGGCGTTAGAAACGGCAGGGGTCGGCGTGTAGCCGTTGTTTTCCTGAATGATGACATCCACGCCGTTGGCCGCCAGCACCTCCAGTACGGAGATAAACGCTGGCTCTGACAGGGCGTGTGTATCCTTACCCACGTAACACGGACCGGTGACGCCGTTTTTGGCACGCTCTTCCGCGATGGCCTGAGCAATGGCCAGAATATGCGGCTCGTTAAAGCTATGGCGTACCGCACTGCCGCGGTGCCCGGATGTACCAAACTTAACTGCGTGTTCTGCGTTGCCCACTTCCGGCTTCAGCACGTAATACTGTGCGGTAAGCTGGGCGACGTTAATCAAATCGCTCTGTTGTGCAGGTTGACCCGCACGATTGTGATTTGCCATTGCCTGGTCCTTCTGATGCAAGGGTTAGATAGTTCCGCAAACCTTATCAATCAATTCCACCGGGAACTGCATCGACTGCATGATGTGTTCGATCATGCTGCGTTTACGTCCGGTATTGGTATTGGTGATCACCCAGTACGGTGTACCAGGGAGGTGCTTGGGTTTAGTTTGATTGCCATTCTGTAACAGCGTTTGCTCGTCACCCGCGAAGTAGACACGCGTGCGACCATGCAGTGACTCCGTCGCATCGGCAAACGCGTTGTGATCCAGTGAATAGAGTGTAGTCAGCACCAGCATAAAGCGGTTAACTGCTTTCTTCTGCTCAGCGTATTCGTCAGAAAGCAGCAGTTCGCGCATCGCACGCACTTTGTCTTTTACCTGCGTCAGCGGCTTTTCCTGGGCGACGGCAACGGGCTGGCGCGTCTCTTTGGGGGCTGGAGCGGCAGACTGCGAGGCGGCGGCCATTTTGAGCATGCGCCGTAAAATGTCGGACGCGCTCTCACCGATATGCCGCGTCTGGCTGGCAATATACTGATAGAGTTCGTCATCAACTTCGATTGTTTTCATCTTAATCCAG
>NZ_JBBCPK010000096.1:0-16481 GCF_037150775.1 Leclercia sp. M50 | reverse complement strand
GTTTTACCCCAACGGCGGGATCCTGAATCAGATCACCGACAAGCTCACCTGGCAGAACCCGAAGACCCTGGAAGTGGAGCCGTGGATTGCCGAAAGCTGGAGCACCAACGCGGATAAAACCGAATACACCTTTAAGATCCGCCCTGGGGTGACCTTCTCGGACGGCACGCCGCTGGACGCTAACGCGGTAGCGAAGAACTTCGATACCTACGGCAAAGGCAACAAGCCCCAGCGCCTGCCGGTATCGGAAGTGATCAACAACTACGACCGCAGCGAAGTGATTGACCCGCAGACCGTCAGGTTTTATTTCAAAAAACCGTCACCGGGCTTTTTACAAGGAACTGCAACCATAGGATCGGGTCTGGTCTCCCTGAGTACGTTACAACGTAACTTTGAGGAGCTGGGCGATGCCCGCCATATCATCGGCTCTGGTCCATTTGTGGTGAAAGACGAAAAGCTGGGCCGCGAAGTCAATCTGCAGGCGCGGAAAGACTACGCCTGGGGGCCGAAAAACCTCGCCCAACAGGGCCCAGCGAACCTCGATGGCATTACCTATCTGGTAACCCCGGAAGACAGCGTTCGCGTCGGCGCGCTGCTGGCCGGGCAAGCCGACTTTATCCGCCAGGTGCAGGCCTATGACGAAAAGCAGGCCACCGAACAGGGTTATCACATCTACGCTGCCCCGACCCGAGGCGTGAACGACAGTATCAGCTTCCGCCCGGATAACCCGCTGGTGGCCGACGTGCGGGTGCGCCAGGCGCTGCTGCGCGCCACCAATGCGAAGCAGGTGGTCGAGACCCTCTTCTCGCCTAACTATCCGCAGGCCAAATCGGTGATTGCTGATTCAGCCGCAGGCTATGTCGATCTTAGCGACAAGCTGACCTTCGACCCGGCCAAAGCCAACGCCCTGCTGGACGAGGCGGGCTGGAAAGCGGGCAGCGATGGCATCCGCGCGAAAGAGGGCCAGCGTCTGGCCTTGACCATCTACGAATCCCTGCCGCAGCCGCAGAATAAAGAGGTGTTGCAGCTGGTGGCCCAGCAGTGGCGCCAGGTAGGCGTGGCCCTGAACGTGAAGGCGGGGGATGCCGGAAGCCACGTCCTCGATAACCTCGACCCGCTGAAGACCCCGCTCACCGTCTCGGAAGTGGGCCGTGCCGACCCGGACGTGGTGAAAAGCATGTTCTATCCCAACAATCGCGACGCCCTGCTGCAAAAAGGCGGCTCCAGCGACAAGGTCAACAGCTTCCGCGACGACAAGCTAAACGACCTGCTGGTCAGCATCTCGTCCGAAGTGGATCCGCAGAAACGGTTGCAGCTCACCGGCGATGCCCAGCGCTATCTGCTGGATAACGCCTACGTGATCCCGATCTTTGAAGAGCCCCAGGTCTTTGCCGGTGCCCCCTGGCTGAAAGGGGTGAGTTTTGAAGCGGTCGGTCGCCCGTCGTTCTACGGCGCGTGGCTCGAGAAACACTAAGGAGGCGACGATGAGCCACTATCTGCTGCGACGTGCCGGGCTGGGAGTGCTGGTTTTATGGGCGGCGTTCACCCTATCGTTCGTGCTGCTCCAGGTCCTGCCGGGGGACGCGGTGCTGATCAAGTTCCAGAACCCGGACCTGGGTCTGAGCCCGGCGCAAATCGAAGAGATGCGCATCGCGTACGGGGCCGACAGCCCGCTGTGGCAGCAGTATCTGCATACCCTTGGGGCGATGCTGCGTGGCGATTTTGGCTTCTCGGTGCAGGCGGGCGTGGCGGTGAGTGAGCTGATCGCGACCAACCTGCCGGATACCTTGAGTCTGGCGTTGCCCGCTTTTGCGCTGGCGGTGGTGCTGGCTTTCGCTCTGGCGCTGGCCTCGCGCCTGCCGGGGCTCAGCTTCCTCAGCAACGCCATTCAGTCCCTGCCGGTGCTGTTTATCTCCCTGCCGACCTTCTGGCTGGGGATTGCCCTGATTCAGCTGTTCTCGTTCCAGCTGCGGCTGATCCCGGTGATTAATCCGACGCCGCTGCAGGGGCTGATCCTGCCGATTATCGCCGTCGCCGTTCCCATCTCCGCCCCGCTGGCGCAGATCCTGATGCGCAGCCTGGATCAGGTGGCCGCCCAGCCCTTTGTCGCGGTAGCGCGAGCCAAAGGGCTGAGCGAAACCGCCGTTCTCTGGCGGCACGTTACCGGTAATGCCCTGCTGCCGGTGCTGAACATCGCCGGGCTGCTGCTGGGCGAGCTGATTGCCGGGGCGCTGATCACCGAAACCGTGTTTGGCCGCAGTGGTCTGGGGTTACTGACCCAGCAGGCGGTCAATAACCAGGATATCGCCGTACTACAGGCGGTGGTGATGATTTCGGCCCTCGGCTTTGTCGTGATTAACCTGCTGGTGGATCTGCTGATGCCGCTCTTCGATCCCCGCCTGCAGACCGTGACCGGAGGTGCTGCATGAGCCTTGTTGATTATGCTGCGGCGGCGCGCAAACGCATTCCCGCCTGGCGCGGTTTGCACTGGCAGCCGGGACTCTGGTTTGCCTGGGCCATTGTTGCCGCTGCCGCGCTGGCGGCCATCGCGCCGGGGCTGTTTACCTCTTTCAGCCCGATTGAAGGCATTGCCGGCGCGCAGCGGCTGGCTCCCCAGGCAGGCTACTGGCTCGGCACCGACCAGCTGGGACGCGATCTATACACCCGCATCGTCTATGGTGCTTCGCACTCCCTGAGCGCTGCACTGGTGGCGGTGGCGATGGGGCTGTTTATTGGCACCGCTATCGGCGTCATTGCCGGCGCCTTTGCCGGACGGGTGGAATCGCTACTGCTCCGCCCGGCGGTCGTGCTGCTTGCCCGCCCTGCACGGCTCCGCGCCCTGCCGCGGATTATCCGCCTCCGCGTTGGGCCCCCGAATCCCGCCATTGCCGTTGGGGTGGCGTCGATCGCCAGCTTTGCCCGCCTAGCGCGCGGTGAAGTGGTACGCATCCGTCACAACGATTATGTCGAAGCAGCGTTTGGCAGCGGCGGGACCTTCTGGACCGTGCTGTGGCGCCACATTCTGCCCAACTCCCTGACCGCGGTGCTGGCCTTCGCGACGTTGCAGTTTGGTCAGGCGATTCTGGCGCTCTCGACCCTCAGCTTCCTCGGCTACGGCACCCCGCCGCCGATCCCGGAATGGGGCTTGCTGATTGCCGAAGGACGGAATTATCTCTCAACCGCCTGGTGGTTAACCACCTTCCCTGGCCTGGTGGTGATCGCCGTGGTGCTGGCGACCAACCGTATCAGCCGCCAGTTAAGCGGAGGCCGCTCATGACCGTCTTATCTGTGGAAAACCTGACCCTCAGCTACCGCACCGGTCGCGAGTGGCGCGAAGTGGTGCATAACGTCAGCTTTACTCTCGGGCGCGGCGAGATGCTGGCCTTTGTCGGCGAATCCGGCTCCGGGAAAACCACCACCGCGCAGGCGATCATCGGCCTGCTGGCGGACAATGCCCGCCGTGACGCTGGCAGCATCCGTCTGAACGGGGAAGATCTCAGCCAGTGGTCAGCTAAACGGCTCGACAGCCTGCGCGGGGCGCGTATCAGCCTGGTGCCGCAGGATCCGGGTAACTCCCTGAACCCGGTGAAGACCGTTGCTGCCCAGGTGGGAGAAATCCTGCGTCTGCATCAGAAGATGAGCCAGGCCGAGTGCGATAACCAGGTGCTGGCCCTGCTGACCAAAGTCGGCCTCAGCCACCCGGAGCAGCGGATGAAGCAGTTTCCCCATCAGCTCTCCGGCGGCATGAAGCAGCGGGTGCTGATCGCTATCGCCATCGCCCTGCGCCCGGACATCATCATTGCCGATGAACCCACCAGCGCGCTGGACGTGACGGTGCAAAAACGCATTCTCGATCTGCTGGACCTGCTGCGCCGCGAATCCGGCACGGCGGTGCTGTTCGTCACCCACGATCTGGCCCTGGCCGCCCAGCGTGCCGACCGGCTGCTGGTGTTTCGCAACGGCGAGGTGCAGGAGCATGGCGCTACCGCCGACGTAGTGCGTTCCCCGCAGCACGCGTACACCCGCCAGCTGCTAAGCGATCTGAACGGACAGCGGCTGACCATCGCCCCGGTAGCGGGTCGCCCACTGACCTCACCGGCTATTCAGGCTACCGGGATCAGCAAACGCTTTGCGCTGGGCAAAGGCCATCAGCTTCAGGCGCTGGACGCGGTGAGCTTTGCCGTGCCGCGCGGCAGCACCCACGCGCTGGTTGGGGAGTCGGGCTCGGGTAAAACCACCCTCGCCAGGATCCTGCTGGGCTTTGAGCAGGCCGATAGCGGTAAAGTGATTATCGATAATATTGATGCCACCATCCTCAGCCACGAGGCGCGTCGTCAGCTGCGACAGAAGATCCAGTTCGTTTACCAGAACCCTTTTGTCTCGCTGGATCCGCGTCAGACGCTGTCTGAAATCATCGAAGAGCCGCTGAAAAATTTCGCCCCGGTCAGCAAAGCCGAGCGCGCCGCCCGGGTGGAGAGCGTCACCCGGCGGGTGGCCCTGCCGCCGGAGCTGTTATCCCGTACCGCGCGAGAACTCTCGGGTGGGCAACGCCAGCGCGTGGCCATTGCCCGGGCTCTGATCCTTGAGCCGACCATTCTGGTGCTGGATGAAGCCACCTCGGCGCTGGACGTCACCGTGCAGGCGCAGATCCTCGCCCTGCTCCAGCAGCTGCAACAGCAGCTGGGCCTGACCTATCTGTTTATTACCCATGACCTCGCGACCGTTCGGCGCATTGCCCATAGCGTCACCGTGTTACGCAGCGGTCAGGTTGTTGAGCGCGGTGCAGTCGAGTCGCTGTTTGCCGCGCCGCAGAACGACTACACCCGCGAACTGATCGACGCCATTCCCCATTTTTCACAGAAGGAGTACGCATGACGCGTAAACGCCTGGGTTTCTTCACCCGCCTGCTGGACGCTGCCCCAGCCAAAGAACGCTATCGCCTGGCGACAGAGCAGATCCGCCATGCCGAACGTTACGGTTTTGATACCGCGTGGATCGCGCAGCACCACTTTCACGAGCATGAGGGCGGCCTGCCGTCGCCGCTGGTGTTTCTCGCCCAGGTTGCGGCGTTCACCACCCGCATTCGTCTGGGCACCGCCATTATCACCCTGCCGCTGGAGAACCCACTGCGGGTAGCGGAAGACGCGGCGGTGCTGGATCTGCTGTCTGACGGACGGCTGGAGGTCGGTTTTGGCTCCGGCGGTACGCCGACCTCGTTTCTGCCGTTCGGGCTGACCATTAACGAGCGGGCAACGACCTTTGCCGAGCACCTGCATCTCATCCAGAGCGCCTGGCGCGGAGATTCCCTGACTCACCCCGATAATCATCTCTATCCGCCCGCGCCCGGCCTGACGGAGCGGGTATGGATCGCCACCTTTTCGGTGGAGGGGGCGGTTCGTGCCGCACAGCAGGGTCACGGCCTGATGCTCTCCCGCACCCAGCCGCGCCCGGCGGACAATCTGTTGTTGCCGCTGGACGCGATCCAGAATCCGATTATCGACGCCTATCTCGATGCCCTGCCGTCCGGCGTTGCCCCGCGTATTCTGGCCTCGCGTACCGCATTTGTTGCTGACAGCGATGCGTACGCGCTAAAGATTGCCGAACCGGGCCTGACCCGTCAGGCGCAGCAGCATCAGGCCGCCGGGCACGCCCTTGTAGGTGACGCTGTCACGGATCATATCCGCCAGTTTGATGCGCACATCGGCGCGCCGCAGACGGTGCTCGCCTCGCTGACTGAGGATTCGGTGCTGGCGCGCGCCACCGACATCTCATTCCAGGTGCATTCGGTTGAGCCGTCGCATCAGGACACCTTACGTTCGATTGAGTTAATCGCAGAGCAGATCGCCCCTCATCTTTTATAAGGAGTCACTATGGCTTTAAGTCAGGATATTCTCGCCGAACTGGCGGAGATTGCCCCGGGTTCCGCGCTGGAACAGGCACGACTCACCCGCGAGGCGGCCACGCGTCATGCTCAGGGGAGCTACGAAACCTTATTCAGTCAGCAGGATGCCGACTTTGCGCTGGACGAACGCTTTGCGGTAGCGGCAAAAGTGGCGAAATGGCATAACGCTGACGCGCTGGCGGCCCACTACGCCGGGTTTGGCCTGGCCGATCCGACCTCCGTGCGTCTCACTCCCGCCCTGACCTTCGCCCGTCTGCTGACCTTCTCCCCGGTCCAGGCCACGCCGGGGGCGATTAATGCGCTCACCCTGGCAGGCTGGAGCAAAGAAGGGATTGTTACTCTGGCGCAGCTGATCGCCTTTGTCAGCTTCCAGAGCCGCCTGCTCGTTGGGCTGCGTCTGCTCAATGACAAACCGGTAGCGGCCAGCGAGACCCCTGTTGTGGCAGGTCACTGGCACACCGTGCCGCTCACCAAAAACGGCAAGGCCGCACCGGTGGTCTTTACCCAGCAAGAGCTGGGCTGGGAACCGTGGCTAACACCCAAACCCCTGGCGGAATTCAGCGCCGATGAGCAGGCGATCCTCGCCAGATTCGGCCATACCGACTCCGACTATTTCCGCCTGCTGGGGCGCAATCTTCCGGTGCTGGAACAGCGAACGCTTACCGATAAGGGGATTTTTTATACTTCCGGCGGGCTCTCCCGGGCGGAGCGAGAGCTGGCTGCGGCGGTGACCAGCAAAGTGAACGGCTGTATTTACTGCGCCTCTGTCCATGCGCGGAAAGCCAGCCAGCTGTCGAAGGATGATGATGCCGTGCAAAGAGAGCTGGCAGTCGAGCCGGGGCAATCGCTGAGCAGCGGGCAGTCACCACGCTGGCAGGCGGGGATCGAGTTTGCCGCCGCGCTGTCGGTCACCCCGCCGGCAGTGACGCCCGGGCACTTGGCAGCGCTGGAACGTCAGGGGCTGGATACCCTGGCCCAGCTGGATCTGGTGCAGTCTGCCGCGTTCTTCGCCTGGGCGAACCGTTTGATGTTAACCCTGGGCGAACCGTCGCTACCGTAAGCGCGTATCAGGCTCCCGGTACGGGAGCTTTTTTTGCCATGGCGGTATATCTACAAAGCATACGGCCTCGCGAATAAACCGTGTAAACTACCTTTAGTAGACACTGGCGCGAGGACAATATGGTCGTTAAACGGTTAAGAAAAGAGGATCGACGGGTACAGTTGCTGGAAGTGGCACGTGGGATCGTGCGTCAGCAAGGCACCGAGGCACTGACGCTGGGCTATCTGGCCGAGCGGGCAAACGTCACCAAGCCCATTCCCTACGATCACTTCGGCGATCGTGAAGGGTTGTTGATGGCGCTGTATCAGGATTACAGCGATCGGCAGTTAAAAAAATTCCGTGAAACGCTGAATGTCGATAATAAAACCCTGGAAAATACCGTCAGTTTTTTCAGTGCCGCCTATATTGATTGCGCCATCAGCGCCGGGCCAGAGACAGGGCCTATCGCTGCTGCCCTGTCCGGCTCCCGGGCGCTGCTGACATTTCGGGAAGCCTGCGTTGCCGAATGTGCAGACTGCCTGCGCATGGCGCTCTCCCCTTATATCACCCTGAAAGGGGTAAAAGGTGAAGCGGCGCTAACGGCCATTATCGGTGCGGCGGAGGCGCTTAGTACCGCCGCGAGCAACGGGGCACTGGCCCGTAACGTCGCAGAAGATATGCTCTGCGGCGCGATGTTTGGCGTACTGAACACCTGTGCCGACAGCACAAAATGAGTGGTGTTGCCGGATTGACATGTAAGTTACCAATAGTAAGATAAGTGACAGGTTAACTGCTTGCTGAGGTGGTTATGTCTGTAACACATGTCATAGATAATGCGCTGATCGTGACGGCTCATCCTGTCGAAAATTCGTTATCCCACACACTGGCGGCGCGAATTGCTGCCCGCTTACGTGAACAAGGTACGCAGGTCGAGATTGCCGATCTCCACGCTGAAGCCTTTACACCGGCAATGCTGCGTCCCGATCTTGCGCTGTATCACCGGGAGACCAGCGCCCCGCCTGCCGATATCCGGCGTGAACAACAGCGCGTGGAGCGGGCAGATATGCTGGTGTTTGTCTTCCCGATCTACTGGTGGTCCGTTCCGGGTCTGCTGAAAGGCTGGTTTGATCGGGTACTCACCCTGAACTGGGCGTACAAGGTGGCGGAAGATGGTCGAATTGTGGGTAACTTACGCGATGTACCGGTACGCCTTGTCGCGACGGCGGGCAGCGATCTCAAGGGCTTTGATAAACACGGATATTCGACGGCGATACGAACCCAGTTGGTTGAAGGCGTTTTCGGTTTTTGCGGCCTTAAGAATGTCACGCTGGATATTCTTTACGAGGCAGACACTGCCTCGTCAGAGCAGGTTGAAGATTTCCTGAAAAACCTCGACAGCGTGATGTGAATGCTTTTTGCCCGGCGGCGCTTCGCTTCCCCGGCCTACAAAAGCCAGGCCGGGGAAAACGTAGGCCCGTGCAAGCGCAGCGCCGCCGGGCAACTGCGCGCACGTTGCTTAGGCTATCGCCTGTGCGTTAGCCTCTCCCCGCCGCGCTTTCAGACGGCCATAAATCAATAGCGACGACATGGCGCAGAACGACAGCGCCGCCGCAGGCAAGGTGACGTAACTCCAGCTAAAGCCCAGCGTAATCATCATCCCGCCAAAGTATGCTCCAATGGCGCTACCGAGATTAAACGCCACCTGCCCGCCTGCCGCACCGAGCATCTCCCCGCCCTGCGCATTTTGCAGAAGCAGGATCTGCAACGGTGCCGACAACGCAAACAGCCCGGCACAGCAGATAAAGCCCATCACCAGCGAGGCCGCAGGGAACGCACCGAAGGCAAACAGCAGTAGCAGGGAGAGCACAATGACCAGATCGGTGACGGCTGCAATCCGCAGCGGGCTGTAGCGCCCGGACAGTTTGCCGCTGAACAGGTTGCCCAGCACCATGCCGAGCCCCATCAGCATCATGATCGCGGTCATCACCCCTTCGGAAAAGCCGGACACGTTGATCATAAACGGCTTCACGAAGCTGAACCAGGCGAAGACCCCGGCATTGCCGAACATGGTGGCGGCAAAGATAAACCAGGGCTCTGGCTTTTTCAGAAAGAGAAACTGTTCCCGCAGACGGGTCTGCGTCTTATCGAACGTCTGCGGCACCCACAGGGCGACAGAGAGCAGCACCAGCAGATTGAATGCGGCAATCAGGAAGAAGGTGTAGCGCCAGCTGAACTGGTGCCCAAGCCAGGTGCCAAGCGGTACGCCGGCAAGATTGGCGACCGTCATCCCGGCAATCATCCCCGCCACCGCCAGCGTCACTTTGCCCGGCGGCGCAATGCGAGAGAGAAGAATGGTGCCGACGCCGAAGAACGCACCGTGTGGAAAGCCGGAGACCAGCCGCCCGATCGCCAGCATGGTGTATGAGCTGGAGAAGGTAAAAATCGCATTGCCGATCAGACAGAGCGTTACCAGAAACAACAGAATGGTTTTAAGCGAAAATTTGCTGGAAAAGAGCGCGATAATCGGCGCGCCAATCACGACCCCGAAGGCGTAAAACGAAATCATATTCCCGGCGGAGGGAATAGTGATCCCCACATCCCGCGCCAGCTCGGTTAATACACCCATAATGCCAAATTCGGCCAATCCCAGACCGAACGTGCCAAGCGCTAACGAAAACACCGTCTTTTTCATACCACAGCCACTTGTTAAAAAATTGCGACAGACATTATTGAACAATCTTGTATGGTGAGCCAGTTCAAATCGCGCCGCTGGCAGCTTCATCCATTATTTCGGGTGGGGTGTGAATATTTTCCACCAATCCCCCTGTCCGTGATTACACTTCAAAGTGTTATGTCACACCGTCCCGGCAGAAACCCTGAAAGGAACGCATCATGGCAGATAAAAAGAAAAGCAAACCCGTTGCGACCAATACGCCTCCCGCCCCCCTTAAACGCAAGGAGTATGAAAAAGAGCTGCATCGCCTGCATGAGGAGCTGGTGAAACTTCAGCGCTGGGTGGTGAGTAAGGGCCTGAAGGTGTGCGTCGTTTTTGAAGGCCGCGACGGCGCCGGTAAAGGGGGCACGATCAAAGCCCTGACAGAGCGCGTCAGCCCACGCGTGTTCCGGGTGGTGGCGCTGCCCGCCCCGACGGAAAAGGAGAAAAGCCAGCTCTACTTCCAGCGCTACGTGCCGCATCTGCCCTCGGCGGGGGAAATCGTGATTTTCGACCGCAGCTGGTACAACCGCGCGGGGGTGGATCGGGTAATGGGGTTCTGTACGGAAGAGCAAGTAGAGAAATTTCTCGACGGTGCGCCCATCATTGAAAAAGCGATGGTCGATGCGGGCATTATTCTGATCAAATACTGGCTGGAAGTGACGCCTAAAGAGCAGGAGCGTCGTCTGCGCGACCGCATTAACGACGGGCGAAAAACCTGGAAGCTCTCCCCAATGGACATTAAATCCTTCACCCGCTGGGATGAGTACACCGAAGCGCGTGATGCGATGTTCGCCGCCACCGACACCGCATGGGCCCCGTGGTTTGTCGCCCGCTCCGAAGATAAAAAGCGCGTGCGGCTGAATATTATCTCGCACCTGCTGTCGCAGATTCCCTATAAAGAAATTCCAGAAGAACCGGTGAAATTACCGAAACGAAAAATCGGCAAAGTTAAGCCGACCGCTTATCCGTTCCGTTATATTAAAGAGAAGTTCTGAGTATTACTGCCCTCCCGGTTATTTATCGGGAGGGAGATTCGCATTAATTTCACCTGTTTTCACCCTGTTGCTTTTGTCTGGAAGCCTGCTCGCAATTCCTGAATGACCAGGTGAATCGGTATTGTTTTTTATGGTTGGGGGTTGATAATGGCAGTGCCAATACAGGAGACAATAATAATGAAACTGGACACCCTTCAGAGCAATGCAGTTAAAGAACACCTAACCGGAGTGGCACCACGCCCGGAATTAACGGTAGAGGAGCGTATCGAGCAACGCAAACGCGATAAGGAATTCATGCAAGCTATGAATGAGTTTGTTGCGAAGGCCGGTTTGCTGTCTGACGATCCCTTTTTCGGAGGGATTTAATGTGCTTTCAGTTTGACATTTACCGTAATCCATCGGGCAGAACCAGTGAATTACACCCCTACCTGATGGTGATACAACATGATTATTATGATGATTTATCGACCCGTTTAATCCTGCCGTTAAGTTATCGTAATCATCTTTCAGGGCATATTAATCCGGCATCCGCTGTCATTAATATTGATTTTCAGACGTTATTTATGAATACGCCCGGTATAACCAGCGTGGAGAAAAGGAAACTCACCAGCAAGTATTTCGTCTGTAATATGCAGGCGGCAAGAGCCCGGGTGATTGCAGCAATAGATGCAATAGTCACCAACACCTGACTTGCCAAAGTCCCCGCGCCGAAATCATCCGGAGCGGGGAGTTACTCCGTAGGCCCGCGCAAGCGCAGCGCCGCCGGGCAACAGAGCACCTTACTTCATCCCTTCACTCACATCTTTCTGCGCTTCCAGGCGCTCCACATCACGATACCAGCGCGGGTGGTGTTTCTGTGCCCAGCGGCGGCTCACCTTCCCTTCGATCATCCCTTTAATGGAGCCTTTAACCCAGAACGCCATATACATATGGATCAGAATGGCGTGGATCAAAATAATGGCCGAGGTCGCATGGATAAGCAGGCTGTAACGCACCACCTGCATTGGGAAATACTGGGCAAAGTACGGACGCCAGATAATGACGCCGGTCACCAGCAGCACAAAAATCATGCTCATGATGGTCCAGAACATCATCTTCTGCCCGGCGTTGTATTTACCCACTCTCGCAACTTTATGCTCGTTGCCCTTCAGCACCTCAACAATCCCCTTCAGCCAGGGAATATCCTGCTTGTCCGGGATGTTGTGATGCACAAAACGCACGAACATAAACATCAGCGCCACGAAAATCAGCACCCCGAAGAACGGATGCAAAATACGCCCCATCTGCGGGGTGCCGAAGGTCTCCGTCAGCCATTGCAGGGTCGGGAAGAAGAACGAAATCCCCGACAATGACACCAGGAAGAAGCAGATCACTACCGTCCAGTGACAGGCGCGGTCGATAAACTTCGTGCGCACAATCATTTTCGATTTAGTCATGGTGCTCCTCCTCATCGTCATCCACCTCTTTGTTCGGTCCGATACCCACGTAGTGATAAATCAGCCCGGCAAAGGTGGCGATAAAGCCCGCCGCAGAGAGCGGCTTCAGCGCCCCTTTCCACAGGTTGATGGAGGTATCGATCGCCGGGTCCTTCGGCAGGTTGTGATACAGCTCCGGCTGGTCGAGATGGTGCAGAACATACATCACGTGCGTTCCGCCCACCCCTTGCGGGTTGTAAATGCCCGCATTGGCATAGCCGCGCGCTTTCAGCTTATCCACCCGCTGCTGCGCCACCTCCAGCATCTCCTTTTTGGTGCCAAAGTGAATCGCCCCGGTCGGACAGGTCTTCACGCAGGCAGGCTCCTGGCCAACGCTGACGCGATCCACGCACAGGGTGCATTTGTAGACGCGGTTATCCTCTTTACTGAGGCGCGGCACGTTGAACGGACACCCGGCGATGCAGTACCCGCAGCCGATACAGTTCTCCTGCTGGAAATCGACGATGCCGTTGGCGTACTGAATAATCGCTCCGGCGGACGGGCAGGCCTTCAGACAGCCCGGATCCTCGCAGTGCATACAGCCGTCTTTACGGATCAGCCACTCCAGCTTGCCGTTCTGATCGGTTTCGCTAAAGCGCATCACCGTCCAGGATTTGGCGCTCAGATCCGCCGGGTTATCGTAAACCCCAACGCAGTGCCCCACCTCATCGCGGATATCGTTCCACTCAGAACAGGCCACCTGGCAGGCTTTACAGCCCACGCAGGAGGAGACATCGATCAGCTTTGCCACTTCCGCTTTGTAGTCCCGCGCACGGGGCGCGGGGGTAAAACCGTTGGTGGCGGAGCGTTTGATGACGTCTTGTGTTTCCATCGACATTTATTCGCTCCTTATGCTTTCTCGATGTTGACCAGGAACGCCTTGTACTCTGGCGTTTGCGAGTTGGAATCCCCCACCGCAGGCGTCAGGGTGTTGGCGATATAACCTTTGTGCGCCACCCCTTCAAAGCCCCAGTGCAGCGGAATACCCACGGTTTCCACCTGCTGGCCGTGAACGTTCAGGGCCTGCAGACGACGGGTGACCACCGCCACGGCGCGAATAAACCCGCGCTGGCTGCTGACCTTAACGCGATCGCCGTTGGCAATGCCTTTGGCCTTCGCCAGGGTTTCGCTGATCTCGACAAACTGCTCCGGCTGGGCGATGGCGTTCAGTCGCGCATGCTTGGTCCAGGTGTGGAAGTGCTCAGTCAGGCGATAGGTAGTGCCGACGTACGGGAACTTGTCTTTCTTGCCCATGCGCACAACATCTTCCTGATAGACACGCACCACCGGACTGGAGACCACGTTCGGGTGCAGCGGGTTGGTGCCGAGCGGCGTTTCCATCGGCTCGTAGTGTTCCGGGAATGGCCCTTCCGCCAGCTTGTCGATGGCAAACAGACGTCCCAGCCCTTCCGGCTGCATGATAAACGGCCCGGTGTTGCTGCCCGGCGCGGCGGTGTTGAAGTCCGGGATATCGTTTCCGGTCCACTTCGTGCCGTTCCACTGGATCAGCATCCGTTTCGGATCCCACGGCTTGCCGTTGATATCCGCCGAGGCACGGTTGTAGAGCACGCGGCGGTTAAGTGGCCACGCCCAGGCCCAGCCCAGCGTATTGCCCAGCCCGGACGGGTCGGCGTTATCGCGGTTGGCCATCTGGTTGCCCTGCTCGGTCCAGCTCCCGGTGTAAATCCAGCACGACGATGCTGTGGTACCGTCATCGCGCAGTTGGGCGAAGCTGCTCAGCAGCTGGCCTTTTTTCGCGATAAGCGCGCCACTGGCATCATAGAGATCCGCCAGCGCACGGCCGTTATTCTCTTTCGCCACTTCTTCCGATTCCGGGTGATCCGGCTGTTTGTAGTGCCAGTTCATCCGCAGCAGCGGCTCAACGCCCTTCCCGCCTTCAGTGCGGTACATCTCACGCAGGCGATGGTAAATCCCGGCCAGAATTTCACCGTCATTACGCGCTTCACCCGGCGCGTCCTGCCCCTTCCAGTGCCACTGTAACCAGCGCCCGGAGTTGGCGATGGAGCCGTCTTCTTCGGCAAAACAGGTAGACGGCAGGCGGAACACCTCGGTCTGAATGGAGGCGGTATCGACGTCATTCATCTCTCCGTGGTTCTGCCAGAAGTTCGAGGTCTCGGTCACCAGCGGATCGATCACCACCATGTACTTCAGCTTGCTGAGGCTGGCGACAATCTTGTTCTTGTCCGGGAACGACGCCACCGGGTTAAAGCCCTGACAGATGTAGCCTGTGACCTTGCCCTTCGCCATCATGTTGAAATACTTGATGACGTCGTAAGCCTGGTCCCATTTCGGCAGCCAGTTAAAGCCCCAGTCGTTCTCCTCCTGCGCCGCATCGCCGTAGAACGATTTCATCAGGCTGACGAAGAACTTCGGATAGTTGCTCCAGTAGTTCACCTGGTCCGGCAGGGTCGCTTTTGGGGTGTTCGCCGTCAGATAGGTTTGCAGATCGGTCTGTTTTTCCGACGGCAGGGTCAGATAACCCGGCAGACTGGTGGAGAGCAGCCCCAGATCGGTGAGCCCCTGAATATTAGAGTGACCGCGCAAGGCGTTTACCCCACCACCCGCCATACCCATGTTGCCGAGCAGCAGCTGGATCATCGCCATGGTACGGATGTTCTGCGCCCCGACGGTATGCTGCGTCCAGCCCAGCGCGTAGAGGAATGTGGTGGTTCTGTCCGCAGCACTGGTGGAGGCCAGCACTTCACACACTTTCAGGAAGTCCGCTTTCGGCGTACCGCAGATGTTCTCCACCACCTCCGGCGTATAGCGGGAGACGTGCTGCTTGAGCAAGTTCCAGACGCAGCGCGGATCGGTCAGGGTTTCATCGCGTTTCGCATAACCGTTTTCATCAAACTGATAGTTCCAGGAGGATTTATCGTACTGGCGTTTTTCGGCGTCATAGCCGCTGAACAGCCCGTCCTCAAAGGCAAAATCTTCCCGCACCAGCAGGTTCGCGTTGGTGTAGTGCTTAACGTACTCGGCGTTAATTTTATTGTTTTCGATCAGGTACAGCAGCACGCCGGAGAGGAACGTAATGTCCGTACCGGAGCGAATAGGCGCATAGATATCGGCCACCGATGCCGTCCGCGTAAAGCGCGGATCGACGACGATCAGCGTCGCGTCATTGTTGTTTTTCGCTTCCATCGCCCAGCGGAAACCCACAGGATGGGCTTCAGCGGCGTTACCGCCCATCACCACCACAACGTTAGCGTTTTTGATATCAACCCAGTGGTTGGTCATCGCACCGCGACCAAATGTTGGAGCAAGACTTGCTACCGTTGGTCCGTGTCAGACGCGCGCCTGGTTGTCTACCGCCAGCATGCCGAGTGAGCGCACAAATTTTTGCGTCAGCATGCCGGTTTCATTGCTCGCCGCCGAGGCGCAGAGCATTCCGGTGGAGAGCCAGCGGTTGACCGTTACACCCTGTTCGTTCGTCTCAACGAAGTTGGCGTCGCGGTCGGCTTTCATCAATTTTGCAATGCGGGTGAAAGCCTCATCCCAGGAGATGCGCTGCCATTTATTGGAGCCCGGCGCGCGGTATTCCGGGTAACGCAGACGGTTGTCGCTGTGGACATAGTCCAGCAAACCTGCCCCTTTCGGGCAGAGTGCCCCGCGGCTGACCGGATGATCCGCATCGCCTTCAATATGATAAATCGACGCTTTAGCGTTCTTCGCGCCATCACCCAGGCTATACATCAATAGCCCGCATCCCACGGAGCAGTATGTGCAGGTGTTGCGGATCTCTTTGGCACGCAGCAACTTATAGTTGCGCGCCTGAGCCAGCGCCATTTTGGGGGCAAACCCCAGAGCGGCTACTGTTGTCCCGGCCATACCGCCCGCGCAGATTTTAAAAAACTGTCTGCGACTGACGTCCATCGTTGTCCTCGTTAGATCATTGAGAAATCCGGCAGAAAACTAACAGCAAAGCCCCTGGTTTTATTGCGGTAAATCAATATCCCTGAAATTAGCCCTCTTAATAGTCAGCGCTGGCGGCTTTTACTAATGCCAAAGGGTTATTTCTGCACAGATACATTCGCGGAAGATACTGAAACAGTGCTATAAATTTGCCCCTTAAATTGATAGCCGGTGGAAATGCGATGGAGAAAAAAAAAGCCACCCTGGTCGGTCTGGCCGCGATCGTGCTCTGGAGCACAATGGTGGGTCTGATTAGGGGCGTTAGCGAGGGATTAGGTCCGGTTGGGGGGGCGGCGGCAATCTATACGCTAAGCGGTTTACTCTGTCTGGTAACGGTGGGTTTCCCCAGGCTGCGACGTTTCTCGCCCCGCTATCTCATTGCCGGCAGCGTGCTGTTTGTCAGCTATGAAATCTGTCT
>NZ_JBBCPK010000095.1:0-16486 GCF_037150775.1 Leclercia sp. M50 | reverse complement strand
CTTGAAGAACAGCTCCTGATTGCCGATGTTGGCGTGGAAACCACCCGCAAAATCATCAGCAGCCTGACGGAGAGCGCCAGCCGTAAACAGCTGCGCGATGCCGAAGCGCTCTACGGCCTGCTGAAAGAAGAGATGGGTGAAATCCTCGCAAAAGTTGACGAACCGCTTAATATTGAAGGCAAAATGCCTTTTGTTATTCTGATGGTGGGCGTTAACGGCGTGGGTAAAACCACCACTATCGGCAAGCTGGCGCGTCAGTTTGAACAGCAAGGTAAATCGGTGATGCTGGCCGCGGGGGATACCTTCCGTGCCGCCGCCGTTGAGCAGCTGCAGGTATGGGGCCAGCGCAACAATATTCCGGTGATTGCCCAGCACACCGGCGCAGACTCCGCATCGGTGATTTTCGATGCGATTCAGGCGGCGAAAGCGCGCAATGTTGATGTCCTGATTGCCGATACCGCAGGGCGTCTGCAGAATAAATCGCATCTGATGGAAGAGCTGAAGAAGATCGTCCGCGTGATGAAAAAGCTGGACGAAGATGCACCGCATGAAATTATGCTGACTATTGATGCCAGCACCGGACAGAACGCCATCAGCCAGGCGAAGCTGTTCCATGAAGCGGTAGGGCTGACCGGGATCACGCTGACCAAGCTGGATGGCACCGCGAAAGGCGGGGTGATCTTCTCGGTAGCGGATCAATTTGGTATTCCTATCCGCTACATCGGTGTTGGCGAACGTATCGAAGATTTACGTCCGTTTAAATCGGGCGACTTTATTGAGGCACTTTTTGCCCGAGAGGATTAACAATGATTCGCTTTGAACACGTCAGCAAGGCCTATCTCGGTGGGAGACAAGCGCTGCAGGGAGTGACATTCCACCTGCAGCCGGGCGAGATGGCATTTCTGACCGGCCACTCCGGCGCGGGGAAAAGCACCCTGCTCAAGCTTATCTGTGGGATCGAACGACCAAGCGCCGGGAAAATCTGGTTCAGCGGCCACGACATCAGCCGCCTGAAAAACCGCGAAGTGCCGTTTCTGCGTCGGCAGATCGGTATGATTTTCCAGGATCACCATCTGCTGATGGACCGCACGGTCTTCGACAACGTGGCGATCCCGCTGATTATCGCGGGCGCCAGCGGGGATGATATTCGTCGTCGCGTATCGGCGGCGCTGGATAAGGTCGGGCTGCTGGACAAAGCGAAGAACTTCCCTATCCAGCTTTCCGGCGGTGAACAGCAGCGCGTGGGCATTGCCCGCGCGGTGGTGAACAAACCGGCGGTGCTGCTGGCGGATGAACCGACCGGTAACCTGGACGACGCCCTTTCCGAAGGGATCCTGCGTCTGTTTGAGGAGTTTAACCGCGTGGGGGTGACAGTACTGATGGCGACGCACGACATGGGGCTGATTGCTCGTCGTTCGTACCGCATGCTGACGCTCAGCGACGGTCATTTGCACGGAGGCCTCGGTGAATAAGCGTGACGCAATGAACCAGATGCGGCAGTTTGGCAGCAAACTTGACCGTTTTCGTAAATCGGCAGGCGGCCCGGGAGAGGGCAACCGCAATGCGCCGAAGCGCAGCAAATCCGCGCCAAGACCCAACTCGCGCAAAACCAACGTGTTTAACGAGCAGGTGCGTTACGCCTTCCAGGGCGCGCTGCAGGATCTGAAAAGCAAACCGTTCGCCACCTTCCTGACGGTCATGGTGATCGCCATCTCCCTGACCCTGCCCAGCGTCTGCTACATGGTCTATAAAAACGTTAATCAGGCGGCGTCGCAGTACTATCCTTCTCCGCAGATCACCGTTTATCTCGATAAATCCCTCGACGATAACGCCGCTGCCCAGGTTGTGGGTCAGCTACAGGCCGAGCAGGGGGTTGAGAAGGTGAACTACCTGTCGCGGGAAGACGCGCTGGGCGAGTTCCGTAACTGGTCCGGGTTTGGCGGCGCGCTGGATATGCTGGAAGAGAACCCTCTGCCTGCGGTGGCGGTGGTGATCCCAAAACTCGATTTCCAGGGCACCGAGTCGCTAAACACCCTGCGCGATCGCGTCTCCCGTATTCACGGCATTGATGAGGTGCGGATGGACGACAGCTGGTTCGCCCGTCTGACGGCGCTGACGGGCCTTGTGGGGCGCGTTGCGGCGATGATCGGCGTGCTGATGGTAGCGGCGGTGTTCCTCGTTATCGGCAACAGCGTGCGCCTGAGCATCTTTGCCCGTCGCGACACCATTAACGTACAGAAGCTGATCGGCGCCACCGATGGCTTCATCCTGCGTCCGTTCCTGTATGGCGGCGCACTGCTCGGTTTTGCCGGTGCATTTCTTTCACTGATTTTGTCAGAAATTTTGGTGATGCGACTTTCCGCCGCGGTAACTGAAGTGGCGCAGGTTTTTGGAACTAAGTTTAATATCAGCGGTTTATCCTTCGACGAGTGCCTCTTATTGCTGCTGGTTTGCTCGATGATCGGCTGGATAGCGGCCTGGTTAGCAACCGTGCAACATTTACGTCACTTTACCCCTGACTAAAAAATCTCTGGTATAATCTTTCCCTGCATTGAGAATCACCGTGCAGGGAAAGAGCCTTTCGTTGACTCTGACCCGCATCATCATCTTCACGTCACATTTTGTGCGTAATTTATTCACAGTTTCACTCGGAACTTGTGGATAAAATCACTGTCTGATAAAAGAGTGAGTGATATTCTCGTTGCTCATTAATTCTGGCATGTTCGTTGCCTGATGGGGACTAACCGCCGCCAGAAAAATTGATTGAGAGGAATGAATGACCAAAGAAATGCAAACTTTAGCTTTAGCCCCTGTTGGTAACCTGGAATCTTACATCCGGGCCGCTAACACCTGGCCGATGTTGACGGCCGAGGAAGAAAAGGAGCTTGCTGAAAAGCTGCATTACCAGGGCGATCTGGAAGCAGCTAAGACGCTGATCCTGTCTCACCTGCGCTTTGTTGTTCACGTTGCTCGTAATTACGCGGGCTACGGCCTGCCGCAGGCAGACCTGATCCAGGAAGGTAACATTGGCCTGATGAAGGCGGTGCGTCGCTTCAACCCGGAAGTGGGTGTGCGTCTGGTCTCCTTTGCTGTGCACTGGATCAAGGCGGAAATCCACGAATACGTGCTGCGTAACTGGCGTATCGTGAAGGTCGCCACCACCAAAGCACAGCGTAAACTGTTCTTTAACCTGCGTAAAACCAAGCAGCGTCTGGGCTGGTTCAACCAGGACGAAGTGGAAATGGTTGCCCGCGAGCTGGGCGTCTCCAGCAAAGACGTGCGTGAGATGGAATCGCGGATGGCCGCGCAGGACATGACCTTTGATATGTCCTCTGACGACGATGCCTCCGACAGCCAGCCGATGGCCCCGGTCCTCTATCTGCAGGATAAGTCATCTAACTTTGCCGACGGCATTGAAGATGATAACTGGGAAGAGCAGGCCGCCAACAAGCTGACCTATGCAATGGAAGGCCTCGACGAGCGTAGCCAGGATATCATCCGTGCCCGCTGGCTGGACGAAGACAACAAGTCCACCCTGCAGGAGCTGGCCGACCGCTATGGTGTCTCCGCTGAACGTGTGCGTCAGCTGGAAAAGAACGCCATGAAAAAACTTCGCGCCGCTATCGAAGCGTAATCCTCGCGAAGTTCCCCGATAACCCTCGAATGCAAATTCGGGGGTTTTGTTTTTTTAGCGCCCGTACTGGCAAATACTCCCCTCCTGGCAAACAGTTACCTGATGCCGTGTGCTGACTCGTTAAAGCCTCGCTTACCTTATATACATTACAAAATAGCTATTCCAATTCGATAAAAATGGGGTATGTTTTAGCAGAGTATGCTGAAAAGGCGCGCACGGCAGACGCATAATTGAAATAAAGCGCCAAAAAACAACATCACAACAAACACAATAACCATCACAATGGGGATTCTCAGGATGAATATGAAGGGTAAAGCCTTACTGGCAGGATGTATCGCGTTGGCTTTCGGCACCGCTCAGGCTGATATCAAAGTGGCCGTTGTCGGCGCAATGTCCGGTCCGGTAGCCCAGTACGGCGACCAGGAATTCACTGGTGCAGAGCAGGCAGTTGCCGACATTAATGCCAAGGGCGGCATCAAAGGCGAAAAACTGCAGATCGTAAAATATGATGATGCCTGCGACCCGAAACAAGCGGTTGCGGTTGCCAACAAAGTGGTGAATGACGGCATCAAATACGTTATCGGCCACCTCTGCTCCTCTTCCACGCAGCCCGCGTCTGATATCTACGAAGACGAAGGCATTCTGATGATCACCCCAGCGGCTACCGCGCCGGAGCTGACCTCCCGTGGCTATAAGATGGTCATGCGTACCACCGGGCTGGACTCTGACCAGGGCCCAACCGCAGCGAAATATATCGTTGAGAAAGTGAAGCCGAAGCGTATCGCTATTGTCCATGACAAGCAGCAGTACGGTGAAGGCCTGGCGCGTTCCGTGCAGGACAACCTGAAAAAAGCGAACGCTAACGTGGTCTTCTTCGACGGTATCACTGCCGGTGAGAAAGATTTCTCTACTCTGGTGGCGCGCCTGAAGAAAGAGAACATCGATTTCGTTTACTACGGGGGTTATCACCCGGAGATGGGCCAGATCCTGCGTCAGTCTCGCGCTGCCGGTCTGAAAACGCAGTTCATGGGTCCGGAAGGGGTGGCGAACGTCTCCCTGTCTAACATCGCCGGTGAATCTGCTGAAGGCCTGCTAGTGACCAAGCCGAAGAACTACGATCAGGTTCCTGCCAACAAACCGATCGTAGACGCCATCAAGGCGAAGAAACAGGATCCAAGCGGTGCCTTCGTCTGGACCACCTACGCGGCGCTGCAAACCCTGCAGGCGGGCCTGAATCAGTCCGCTGAACCGGCTGACATCGCTACCTGGCTGAAAGCGAACTCCGTTGAAACCGTAATGGGGCCGCTCTCCTGGGATGAGAAAGGCGACCTGAAAGGCTTTGAATTCGGCGTGTTTGACTGGCATGCCAACGGCACGGCGACCGACGCCAAATAATCCTCAGGGCGAGCGATGAAACGCTCGCCCTTTTCTTATCTTCTCGAATTCTCTCCTCTGGCATCATCCCCGCCGTTTAGCGCTCGCTGCTATTCCCTTTTTCTAATCTCAAAAAATGTGATCATATACCTTATTTTTTAAAACTATATAGTTTTAATATGTCGCCATTGCAGGCTGATGGATAACGTTTAAGATATGGATAAATTTGAATATTTATTTTGATATATACAGCTCGTTAATACAACGGGATGTATATAACTTGCAGCGCGACGGCAATGATTCCTACGACCGCTACGGCGTGCAACTGCGCTTTAAATATTATTCCTGCTAAAGCCTTATATTTGCCGCTTATTACGACAATAAATAATTGCTGAGGATAATAGACAATATCGCTTTGCCGATAGCGTTTGGCCCGCCTGCGCCCAAATGGCATTTATCCGCGAATAACTCATTGCCGCTCTGCACAAAAACAGGGGTTTTGCATAAAGGGAGAATACCTATGCCAGAAAATTACGAAGGAATGATTATGGGGCTGATTACCCATGACGGCAGCTGCAACAGCCTGGCTTTCGCTGCGCTTCAGGCAGCGAAACGACAGGATCATGATCAGGTGCAGCGTCTGTTAGCCGGGGCGAAAAAGGTCCACCAGAACAGAGCGGAAGGCAGATCATGACGGTTTTAGATACGATAGCCGGTTTTTCGCAAAAACTGGCTGGCCAGGTGCATCTGCGCAGCCTGCGCGACAGCTTTATTATCGCTATCCCGTTTTTAGTGTTGGCCGGGCTTTTTATTATGGTCAACTACGTCTTTCTCGATACCAACGGCTTTATGCGCCACGTGCTCTCTGCCGACACCATGGTGCAGTGGCGGGGGATCGGCGAGCGGGCGCTGAACGGCACCATGAACATTTTGTCCATTATGCTGGCGGTGCTGGTGGCCTATTCGCTGGCCAGCAAGCGTAAGTTCGAAAGCCCGATCATTGCCGCGATGGTTTCGCTGGCCTGCTTTTTTGTGCTGATGCCGGTCACCGCCTCCGTTACCGCTGCCACCGGCGAGACGGTGAGTGTGACGGGCGTGGTGCCCTACGCGCAGACCAACGCGGGTGGAGTATTTCTGGCGATTCTGTGCGCCTTTCTCTCTACCAGCATTTTTCTGAAGATCTCCGGCTCTCCGGCGCTGCGGATCTCGCTGGGAGAGGAGGTGCCTCCTATGGTGCAGCAGTCGTTTAACGCCCTGTCTGCCATCATGATCACCGTGGCTTTCTTCTCCATCGCCACCTTTGCCATTACCAGCCTGACGCATACCGAGCTGTTTGCGCTGATCCAGACCCTGGTGCAAAAGCCGCTGGTCCATCTGACCACCAGCCTGCCGGGCTTTATTACCTTAACCACCCTGACGAACTTGCTGTTTTCGCTGGGTATTCATCCCTCAGGTATTATCAACCCGGTACTGGAGCCGCCGCTGCTGGTCGCCATGCAGGAGAACATGGCCGCCTTCGCCGCTGGCCTGCCGCCGCCGCACATTATTGTGCTGCCGTTTCGCGACCTGTATGGTCACATGGGCGGAACGGGTTCAACGCTGGCGCTGTTGCTGGCGATCCTGCTGCGCAGCCGCATGAGCAGCCATAAAAAGTTCGCCAGAACGGTGATTGCTCCTGGGGTGTTTAATATCAACGAGCCGGTGATTTTTGGCCTGCCGGTGATCCTCAACCCGCTGATGATGATCCCGTTTATTTTCTACCCGCAGATAAACTTTATCATCGCCTATTACGCCACCGCCTGGGGCTGGGTATCGCATATTGTCGCCTACGTGCCCTGGTCGGTACCGCCTTTGCTTTCCGGCTGGCTGGGATCGGGGGGCGATCTGCGCAACGTGGTGCTGCAAATTATCCTGATTGGGGTTGGGGTCGTGATTTACCTTCCCTTCCTGCTGGCCTATGAGCGCTCAATTAGCGCGAAAAAAGCGCAGCAGGTCATCGAGACCATCGCCACGACGCCGCCAACAGATCCTCAGCCAGAACCGGCAATCGCGCAGCCGCTGCGCGAGGGCGAGGCCCACCCGCTGGACGATAAAACCATCGTGCTGGTGTGTAACGAGGGCATGTCCACCTCGCTGGTGGCAAAAAAGATGCGGCAATATGCAGAGAGTATCCACTGTACCGCGTCGATTAGCGCCACCCATATCGGCAACCTCGAAGAAACCGTGCAAAAAGCTGACCTGATACTCCTCTCGCCGCAGCTTACCTATATGGAAAGCAACGTTCGGGAAACGGCAGGAGATCGCTGCCGCGTGGCGCGGGTTAACCCGCAGCATTTTTCAAATATGGATGGTCAGGCGCTCATTGAGCATGCCGTCACGTTGTTAAAATAAGGAAGTTATATGATTAATTGCGCATTTATTGGCTTTGGTAAAAGTGCTACCCGCTACCATTTGCCCTACGTCCTGATCCGCGACGATAAATATCGTGTGAAGACGATTTACGATATCGTCGCTAAGCCGGAGATTGAGTCCCGGCCGCAATACCGCGGAATTACTTTTACCCGTGACGTTAACGAGATCCTTACGGATGACACCATCCGCCTGGTGGTTATCTGCACCCACCCGGACAGCCACTACTCCTGGGCAAAGGCCTGTATCGAGCACGGCAAAAACGTCATGGTCGAGAAGCCGTTCACCACCACGCTGGACGAGGCGAAGACGCTGCTGGCGCTGGCGAAGCAGCACGGCGTCACCGTCACGCCGTTTCAGAACCGCCGCTTCGACTCCTGTTTCCTGACCGTGCAGCAGGTAATTAAGAGCGGCCTGCTCGGGGATATAGTGGAAATTGAGAGCCACTTCGACTATTTCCGCCCCGAGGCGCAGCCGCAGGTTAACCACCCCTTCAACGGCGCATTTTATGGCCTTGGGATCCACACCCTTGACCAGATGCTGGCGCTGTTTGGCCGGCCGCGCCAGGTAGCCTATGACATCCGTAGCCTGCGGCTGAAGCAAAATCCCGACGATACCTTTGAAGCCCAGCTCTATTACGACGACCTGAAGGCGATCATTAAAACCAGCCATCTGGTGATGACGCCCTATCCGCGATTTATCGTTCACGGCACCCGCGGCTCCTTTATTCAGATGCAGATCGACCAGCAGGAGAGTTACCTGAAAGAGAATATCATGCCGGACCACCCGACATTTTGTGCCAATAACCAGCCGGGCATTATTGAATATCTGAATGAGGAGCAGCAGACGGTTAAGCGCGAGGTGCCTGCGGTGCGCGGCGATTATGGCCGGGTGTATGACGCGCTCTACGACACCATAATGAACGGTGCCGCCAATTACGTCAGCGAGCAGGATATGTTGACCAACCTGGAAATACTTGAGGGCGGTTTTAGCCGCGCCACGCCTTTCGTTATCGATTTGGGTTAATACTATGAAACGGATATTAAATTGTCGGGCATCCGATTTTCAGCGTCAGTCTGAAGCAGAAGAGTTAGTGGCGGCTATTCGTGCCTCTGAGGGGCGGGTCGTGCTCGCCGAAGTGGCGGCGGGAACCCCGCCACTCTACCCGGACGTCACCAATGCCGAGCTGGTGGCGGCGTTTGGTGCCGATATGGTTCTGCTCAAGGGATACAATACCGCCACCCATGTGGTCGCCGGAGCGCCCGTGGCGGGGGGAATTGAGCAGGTCAAAGCCCTTACCGGCAGGCTGGTGGGCGTCAGCCTTGAGGTGACGCCCGAAAACGACGCCGATAACCCGCGCAGCCTGTCGCGGCACGCGCTTGAACAGGTGCAGGGTGCGGATTTCCTCTGCCTGACCGGCTACGACAAGCCGGGGGTGGATCGGCACAGCATGCTTCAGGCGATAAGCCTTGCGAAGGCGCACTTCCCTGGCTTTATCATGGTGGCAAAGTTCAGCGCCCGGGGGCTGATGGCTGCGGCGGAATATGCGGAGTACGCGGCGGCGGGCGCCAACGCGGTAGTGATCCCCGCACCAGGAACCTGTCAGGGGAGCCGTGAGGGGGAGGTGAGCGCGATCGTTGATGCCGTACACCTGGCGGGTGCGCTGGCTATCACCACCATCAGTACCAGTCAGGAGGGGGCAGACGGCGCAACGGTGAGCCAGATTGGTCTTGCCAGCAAGCGCTGCGGCAGCGACATCCATAGCTTTGGGGATGCTGGCTGCGCGGGAATAGCCGACCCGGAAGCGATTTACCGCCTGTCAATTGCCGTAAGAGGAAAGAGGCACACCTGGGTTCGAATGGCCTCATCTATAAGGCGTTGAGATTTCTATCTGCCTGTATTTATAGTATAACAGGCCTATGTTTATAGGTCTGTATTGTGGTCAGAATGCCGAAGTATCTTGCAATATATAAAGAGATTAAAAAAAGAATACTTTCTGGCTATTACGCACAGAATAGCCAACTGCCGGAAGGAAAGAAATTCGCGCTGCTTTTTGATTGCAGCGAACTGACTATTACCAAGGCGCTGGATATTCTGGTTAAAGAGGGGCTGGTCGTCAGAAAAAGAGGTCTCGGCTCTTTTGTTAAATTACCGTTTAATACCTCGTCAATTAATAGCCATCTGAAGGGCACCAAAGCGCGCTGTGATGAATCAGGCGAGACAATAACAACGCGAGTAATTGCTTTTTCCGCCATTCCCGCCCCGGCCGACGTGCAGGAAAAACTCCAGCTTGGCGGCGATGAGATGGTCTATTCGATCCTTCGCGTCAGGGTTATTAACGACGTGCCGGCCATTATCGAAAAAACCTTTATGCCGGTGAACGTTATTCCTGGCCTCAACTATGCCAACGTGGCGGACTCCATATATAGCTATATTACCGACGCGCTGGGCTATCAGATCCACAGCAGCCACATGATGATCACCGCCTCCATAGCTGATGAGCAGCAAAGCCAGCTATTGCAGCTGGCAGAGCCGGAGGTGGTTATTCACGTTGAGCAGACCGCCTATTTAGATAACGGCAAGCTGTTTGAATACTCGGTCGCTACTCACCGCTATAACCGGTTTAAATTCGCCACCGAGTTTATTAAATACAATTAAGGCCGGTTTTATTCCTGCCCGTGATGGACCCATCCATCCTGCTGCGCCACGAACCCCAGCGCCTGCATAAAGGCCGCCATCACGCCGCGGTCTTCGACGCCCACGTCCGCCATCCACCACGAGGCTACGCTCGGGTTATCGCGCACCACCTCTTCAACCAGATATTGCCCTACGCCGCGACGACGCGTGACTTCACGCACGCGCAGGGAGTCCAGCGCGCCTTCCGTCCCGCTCAGCGTGACGCGCACCGCGCCTAACAGCCGCTCGTTAAAGCGCGCAGCATAAATTCGATGGGTATCATCAACGGTGAGGGAGGCGGGGGAGTATTCCGGCCAGATTTTGCCAAGATCGATAAGATCCTGGTCGCTAAAGGTCACCAGACGAACGATAGTCAGTTTCATTAGCAGCTTATCCACGTAAAAAAAGTACAGGCAGTGTACTCAATTTATCCTGCTGGCGGCTTCTCCTTTTTCAATCCATTCTCCAGGTGATTACTTTTTTAGCAGCCAAATGTGCAGCCAGAAAACGCAGGGATCGAAAAATAAGCAGAATATTAACCTAAAAGGCAGCGTTTTATTCCGCTCTTTGTACCGTTATTTTATGCTGCAATTTGTACTTTTAGTTGTTTATCTCTGCCTGATTTCAGAATATTATCTTTGCTTAATCACCTGAAATATAGAGATTTTACTCTGATTTTTGTGAAAAAACTGTGCTAAACCATTAAAGGCAATAGCAAAAGTTGCGTTGTTTAATAAAAGTACAGAATGCTTTTTAACCATAATAAAACAAAATATATACATCACGTCACGAATGGGGATTCACCAATGAAAAGGAACGCGAAGACATTGATCGCGGGAATGGTTGCACTGGCAGTTTCGCAGGCGGCCATGGCGGAGGATATTAAAGTTGCTGTGGTAGGTGCGTTGTCCGGTCCGGTTGCCCAGTGGGGTGATATGGAGTTCAACGGCGCGCGCCAGGCAATTAAAGACATCAACGCCAAAGGCGGCATAAAAGGCGACAAACTGGTCGGTGTGGAATATGACGATGCCTGCGACCCGAAACAGGCCGTGGCCGTTGCCAACAAAATTGTGAACGATGGCATTCAGTATGTGATTGGCCATCTCTGCTCTTCCTCCACCCAGCCTGCCTCCGATATCTACGAGGATGAAGGCATTCTGATGATCACGCCGGGCGCCACTAACCCTGAGCTGACCCAGCGCGGCTATCAGTACATCATGCGTACCGCAGGGCTCGACTCTTCACAGGGGCCGACTGCGGCGAAGTACATTCTCGAGAGCGTGAAGCCGCAGCGTATTGCCATCATTCATGATAAGCAGCAGTACGGCGAAGGGCTGGCCCGCTCTGTACAGGATGGCCTGAAAAAAGGCGGTGCCAATGTGGTCTTCTTCGACGGCATCACCGCAGGCGAAAAAGACTTCTCCGCACTGCTGGCGCGTCTGCAAAAAGAGAACATCGATTTCGTCTACTACGGCGGCTACTACCCGGAAATGGGGCAGATGCTGCGCCAGGCGCGCGCTATCGGCCTGAAAACCCAGTTTATGGGGCCGGAAGGGGTAGGTAACGCCTCTCTGTCGAACATTGCAGGCGATGCGGGCGAAGGCATGCTGGTGACGATGCCAAAACGCTATGACCAGGATCCGGCGAACAGCGCTATCGTTAACGCCCTGAAAGCCGAGAAGAAAGATGCGAGTGGTCCGTACGTCTGGATCACCTATGCCGCCGTACAGTCTCTGGCTACCGCCATGGATCGTACCGGCAGCAAAGCGCCGCAGGATCTGATTAAAGATTTAAAAGCACACGGGGCTAACACCGTGATTGGGCCGCTGAACTGGGATGAGAAAGGCGATCTGAAGGGATTTGAGTTTGGTGTCTTTAAGTGGCACGCCGACGGTTCATCCTCGGCCGCCAAATAATTATCCCACCGCCCGGCAGGACCGGGCGGGAATAGAAAGGTTACCTTATGTCCGAGCAGTTTCTCTATTTTCTGCAGCAGATGTTTAACGGCGTCACGCTGGGAAGCACCTATGCACTGATCGCCATCGGTTACACGATGGTGTACGGCATTATCGGCATGATCAACTTCGCCCACGGCGAGGTCTATATGATCGGCAGCTATGTCTCCTTTATGATTATCGCCGCGCTGATGATGATGGGCATCGACAGTAGCTGGCTGCTGGTGGCCGCCGGATTTGTCGGGGCGATTGTCATTGCCAGCGCCTACGGCTGGAGTATCGAACGGGTGGCCTACCGCCCGGTGCGTAGCTCCAAGCGTCTGATTGCGCTGATCTCCGCGATTGGTATGTCCATCTTCCTGCAAAACTACGTCAGCCTCACCGAAGGGTCGCGCGACGTGGCGCTGCCAAGCCTGTTTAACGGCCAGTGGATAGTGGGTGCCAGCGAGAACTTCTCCGCCTCCATCACCACCATGCAGCTGGTGATTTGGGTTGTGACCTTTATTGCGATGCTGGCCCTGACGCTGTTTATCCGCTACTCCCGCATGGGTCGCGCCTGCCGCGCCTGTGCAGAAGATCTGAAAATGGCGAGCCTGCTCGGTATCAACACCGACCGCGTGATTGCCCTGACCTTCGTGATTGGCGCGGCGATGGCGGCGGTGGCCGGTGTTCTGCTCGGTCAGTTCTACGGCGTGATTAACCCATACATCGGCTTTATGGCCGGGATGAAAGCCTTCACCGCGGCGGTACTGGGCGGTATCGGCAGTATTCCGGGCGCGATGATCGGCGGCCTGATTCTGGGCGTGGCCGAAGCGCTCTCCTCGGCCTATCTGAGTACCGAATATAAAGATGTGGTGTCGTTTGCCCTGCTGATTCTGGTTCTGCTGGTCATGCCTACCGGTATTCTGGGTCGTCCGGAGGTAGAGAAAGTATGAAACCGATGCATTTTGCTATGGCACTGCTCTCTGCGGCGATGTTCTTCGTGCTGGCGGCGGTCTTTATGGGCGTTCAGCTGGAGCTGAGCGGCACTAAGCTGGTGGTGGATTCCGCGTCGGATATCCGCTGGCAGTGGGTCTTTGTTGGCACCGCGGTGGTCTTCTTCTTCCAGCTGCTGCGTCCGGTTTTCCAGAAGACGTTGAAAAGCGTCTCCGGGCCGAAGTTCGTTCTGCCGGCTATCGACGGCTCAACCGTTAAACAGAAGCTGTTCCTCGTGGCGCTGCTGGTGGCGGCCGTGGCATGGCCGTTCGTGGTTTCGCGTGGGACGGTGGATATCGCCACCCTGACCATGATTTACGTGATCCTCGGCCTCGGCCTGAACGTAGTGGTGGGGCTCTCTGGCCTGCTGGTATTGGGCTACGGCGGTTTCTATGCCATCGGCGCCTACACCTTCGCCCTGCTGAACCACTATTACGGTCTTGGCTTCTGGACCTGTCTGCCGCTGGCGGGGCTGGTCTCTGCTGCCGCCGGTTTCCTGCTCGGCTTCCCGGTGCTGCGCCTGCGCGGTGACTATCTGGCGATTGTGACCTTAGGCTTCGGCGAAATCGTCCGTATCCTGCTGCTCAACAATACCGAAGTGACCGGCGGCCCGAACGGCATCAGCCAGATCCCGAAACCGACCTTCTTCGGCCTGGAGTTCAGCCGTTCCGCCCGTGAAGGCGGCTGGGACACCTTCAGCAACTTCTTCGGCGTGAAGTACGACCCGTCCGACCGCGTGATCTGGCTCTATCTGGTAGCGCTGCTGCTGGTGGTTCTCACCCTGTTCGTGATTAACCGCCTGCTGCGTATGCCGCTGGGGCGTGCATGGGAAGCGCTGCGTGAAGATGAGATCGCCTGCCGCTCCCTGGGCCTGAACCCGACCCGCATCAAGCTGACTGCCTTTACCATCAGCGCCGCGTTTGCCGGTTTTGCCGGAACGCTGTTTGCCGCGCGTCAGGGCTTCGTCAGCCCGGAGTCGTTCACCTTTGCGGAATCCGCCTTCGTGCTGGCGATTGTGGTGCTGGGCGGGATGGGCTCGCAGTTCGCGGTTATTCTCGCGGCCATTCTGCTGGTGGTCTCCCGTGAATTGATGCGCGACTTTAACGAATACAGCATGCTGATGCTGGGTGGTTTGATGGTGCTGATGATGATCTGGCGTCCGCAGGGTCTGCTGCCGATGACCCGTCCGCAGCTGAAGCTGAAGAACGGGCAGACAAAAGGAGAGCAGGCATGAGTCAGCCATTATTATCCGTTAACGGCCTGATGATGCGTTTTGGCGGCCTGCTGGCGGTCAACAATGTCTCTTTGGATCTGCATCAAAAAGAGATTGTGTCGCTGATCGGCCCGAACGGTGCCGGGAAGACCACGGTCTTTAACTGCCTGACCGGTTTCTACAAGCCGACGGGCGGCACCATCATGCTGCGCGACCAGCACCTGGAAGGGCTGCCGGGCCAGCAGATTGCCCGCATGGGCGTGGTGCGTACCTTCCAGCACGTGCGTCTGTTCCGCGAGATGACGGTGATTGAAAACCTGCTGGTGGCCCAGCATCAGCAGCTGAAAACCGGGCTCTTCTCCGGCCTGCTGAAAACCCCGGCGTTTCGCCGTGCCCAGGACGAAGCATTAGATCGCGCCGCCACCTGGCTCGATCGTATCGGCCTGCTTCAGCATGCCAACCGCCAGGCGAGCAACCTCGCTTACGGCGATCAGCGTCGTCTGGAGATTATCCGCTGCATGGTGACCCAGCCGGAGATCCTGATGCTCGATGAACCGGCGGCAGGGCTTAACCCGAAAGAGACCAAAGAGCTGGATGAGTTGATTGTCGAGCTGCGTAACCATCACGACACCACCATCCTGCTGATTGAGCATGATATGAAGCTGGTGATGGGCATTTCGGATCGTATTTACGTGGTGAACCAGGGGACGCCGCTGGCCAACGGCACGCCGGAAGAGATCCGCAACAACCCGGACGTGATCCGTGCTTACCTGGGTGAGGCATAAGATGGAAAAAGCGATGTTATCTTTTGACAAGGTTAATGCCCACTACGGCAAGATCCAGGCCCTGCACGACGTCAGTCTGCACATCAATCAGGGCGAAATCGTCACCCTGATTGGCGCCAACGGCGCGGGGAAAACCACCCTGCTTGGCACCCTGTGCGGCGACCCGCGCGCCACCAGCGGGCGTATCGTCTTTGACGGTAAAGACATCACCGACTGGCAGACCGCAAAAATCATGCGTGAAGCGGTGGCGATTGTCCCGGAAGGACGGCGCGTCTTCTCCCGCATGACGGTAGAAGAGAACCTGGCGATGGGCGGCTTCTTTGCCGAGCGCGAACAGTTCCAGACCCGCATCAAGCGCGTGTATGACCTCTTCCCGCGCCTGTTTGAGCGCCGTATTCAGCGGGCGGGCACCATGTCCGGCGGGGAACAGCAGATGCTGGCGATTGGCCGTGCGCTGATGAGCCAGCCGCGCCTGCTGCTGCTCGACGAACCCTCGCTCGGGCTGGCGCCAATCATCATTCAGCAGATCTTCGACACCATCGAGCAGTTGCGCAGCGAGGGGATGACCATCTTCCTCGTGGAGCAGAACGCCAACCAGGCGCTGAAGCTCGCGGATCGCGGCTACGTGCTGGAGAATGGTCGGGTGGTGCTGGAAGACACCGGCGATGCCCTGCTGGCGAACGAAGCGGTGCGGAGCGCGTATTTAGGCGGCTGAGCCGTCTCTATTGCCCGGTGGCGCTTACGCTTACCGGGCCTACGGGATCGAGTAGGCCGGGTAAGGCGAAGCCGCCACCCGGCTTTTTCACATAAACCCCTTCACACAACCATCATCCCGCTGACCTTTTGTTGTCACTTATCTGTAAACAAACGGTTATTTTTCTGTCATTCGAGCATGTCATGTTACCTCGCGAGCACAAAACGCGTGATATCGCGCATCCGGCACAATAAGAGAGATGACAATGACATCGTTACGACACACAGCTTTGGGTCTGGCAATGGGTCTGGCTTTTGCGGCTAACGCAATGGCCGTCACCACTATTCCGTTCTGGCATTCCATGGAAGGGGAGTTGGGTAAAGAGGTTGACTCCCTGGCGCAGCGTTTCAACGACAGCCACCCGGATTATAAAATTGTGCCGGTGTACAAAGGCAACTACGAGCAGAGCCTGAGCGCGGGCATTGCCGCGTTCCGTACCGGTAACGCCCCGGCGCTGTTGCAGGTCTATGAAGTGGGTACGGCCACCATGATGGCCTCCAAAGCCATCAAGCCAGTCTATGAGGTGTTTAACGAGGCGGGTATTAACTTCGACGAATCGCAGTTCGTGCCAACCGTGGCGGGCTATTACACCGATTCCAAATCCGGCCATCTGCTCTCCCAGCCGTTTAACAGCTCCACCCCGGTGCTGTACTACAACAAAGACGCCTTTAAGAAAGCCGGTTTAGATCCGGAGCAGCCGCCGAAAAGCTG
>NZ_JBBCPK010000094.1:0-16555 GCF_037150775.1 Leclercia sp. M50 | reverse complement strand
CTTCACAGAAGGCCAGAACTTGCCCGGCAAGCAGTGATTCATCCGTGGTGAAGCCTTCCCCTTCGCGCATTTTCTTTTCGCGTAATACCTGGCGCAGCTGCGCCTCAATACATGGCAGGGATGGCCATGCGCTGGCGATAACGCTCCCATACCGCCAGCGTCTCCGCGTCATTATTAGCCCATGAGGAAACCTGAAGCCAGTCAGCAATCTCTCCCGCTGTTAACTGCGTCTCCTTTTCCCGAACGGCCAGGTATTGCAATAAAGGCTGGCGGTCACCATCCCGCGCCTGAATAATAAGCTCGTCGTAGGTCGACATCTCAGCGTATACCCATGTCGGGAATAACATGCTCACCATTAATAAATATCGTCCCGAACGCAAGGGATTAATAACGCAAGAGGGGCAGGAAACTCTGAGCATAGCTATCCCTTTATCTCTGTTTTAACATGAGCTTTTCATTTTTTCATGGCTAAAAGATGACGGAAATGCAATAGCTAAACAAGAAACCAAAAAGCACCGGCAAATTTAAAATCTCATACTTTCTTCGTATTTATCATTATTCAATAAAAGACTATTTGCTTTAAAAAAAGGACCTGAACGCCGCTCAAAAAAGTTAGCAGCCACGCTGAACTTTTACCAATCCATAAAATAAAAAACACGCCGAAGCGTGCTTTTCATCTTAATTTCACCCCTTCGTATCAGACTTCTTCTGCACACTCAGTAAAATGGCCTGGTAAACGTCTGTTAAAAATTCTTATCCAGCGATAGCAGGACATTCCTCTGTCGATAATCATAGAAATCGATATTGCTGTCGACCTGCTTCCAGGTGAAATTCAGTTTCGGCATCACCCCAAAGAAATAGAGGTCGCGATGCCAGAGCGAGAGGGTATAGATCTGTTCGTTATCTTTCCGTCGCGTCGAGAAGATATCACTGTCGGCCTGGTAATTGCGTCTGGCAATGGCCGTGGTGGCGGCAAAAGAGAGTTGCCAGGGCATATCCACCTGCACCCCGCTGCGTAAACCTACCCGATGGTTAGATTCACTGCGAGTGAAGGTCTGCTGATCGAGCAGATCGAAGCCGGCAAACCCTGACACCCGGTTACTGAAGGCATGGGACAGGGTTGTGGAGGAGTAACGATTTTGCCCGCGCAGGAATCGATAATCTTCATTATCATAATCCAGTTTTTGATATTCCAGCGCCTGACTCACCTGCCAGGTGGGCGTAAGTAAATAACTGTATTCGGCGCGGACGCCAGGGCCAGAAGAATAGGCCTCGGTGCCATACCATCTTTTTTCATAGAAAGGCAACAGGGCGAATTGTTGCCGGAAATTACGCCATTGATAGCCAGCATAAGCGCGGGTGGTAATATCATCAAAATCATGGTTATTCCAGTAACTCTTACCGTTTACCGTACCAATAAATCGCAAGCCATGCTGATCGTGGAGTTGAACATCTTTTTGTAATGCGCCATTGAACCAGAAACCTTCTCCGCGCTGAGGGAAACTCTCTTTATTACGAATAAAAAGACGATCGCCAACCCGAATGGTTTTACCCGATGACGCATTATTCACATTGCTGTCATTCAGATAGCTCACGCTGAATGAACCCGTTAATGCGCTGCCTTGCTGAATGCGCTCCAGATATTGCGCAATGACCTGCTGAATATTCTCAGGCGGATTGCTTTGTAATACCCGACGAAACTGATAATCAGCCGCGTCAAACTGACGATTTTCAAACATGGCCCGCGCTAAATCCAGACGCACCGCAGCAAAGTCAGGATGCCTGCTCAGAATAGCGCGATAGTGTTCGATCGCCTCTGCATAATGCCCCTGACTGCGCGCCAGACCGGCTTTTGCAAAATGAATCAGGGTTGAATCCGGATTGGGTGACGCTGCATAGACAGGTAAAATGGCACGAACCATCGGCCACTTCTCTTCACGAATGGCCTGATCGAGTAGCGCCATTGCCAGCTCTGGCTGTTCCGCCAGTTGCGCATTGGTAACATGCAGCGTCTTATCGCCAGGCCCGGTGCGCTTGTCCGGCGTGGTCAGTCGTTCAAGGTGGGGAGCTGCAGGAATTGAGTCGGTTTCCGGCGGCGCAGCAAACGCAACGCTGAGCGGGCAGAGCAAACTCAGTGCGCCAGTACGCAAAATATTCATAGAAAGGCTTACCATCTGAAGGTCCGGTCAGCCTGGCTGACCGGAAAACGTTTTATTGACGTGTCGCGCCAAAGGATGCGTTTTTAGTCGTGTCTGCAAACTGCGCCAGACCGCCTAACTCTTCAGCTGTTGGACCATTGAAATGTCCGGTGAAGGTCCCCGCCTGCCCGCCGGATTGCGCATTACCGGTGAATCCACCGTTGGCAATGTTGCCCTGCATCGCAATTTCGCTACCAAAGGTATCATTGCCGGCAATAGTGCCGTTGATGGTTTTCGCGGCGAAATCAATGTTAAAGCTGGCATCGCTCAGGATATTTTCACGCATACCGTGACCTACATAGGTCGCAGTGCCCTGGGTTGGCACGTTAGCCGCGAGCGTGGCATCCCCGGTGTAGAAGACCTCATGCTGACCTTTTTCATACTGTGTCCAGGTACCGAATGTGGTGTAACTCATCCGGCCACAGCACCATGACGTTGAGGAGACCGGGGTATGGTCGTCACGGGTGAGCCGCTGGGTTTGCACCAGGCCCGCAGAGATCCCGGTGCCGCGCATAACATATTCACGGCCCTCAGGGGTGGTGTAAGTCCAACCAGAAAGGGTACCGCCGGTAGTCAGGCTGACCGGTGCCGTGGCAGGGGTTTCCGGTGTGGTGGCAGGCGTTTCCGGGGTGGTACCCGTATTGCCGTTATCCGTTTCCACAGGCGCAGTGGTTACCGGAGGCGTGCTGTCGCCGCCACCGCCACCACCGCCTCCGCCACCACCACCACATGCAGTCAACACAAAAGCGGTCAGTAATAAACCAGGTTTTAAAATCCCCATACGCTAAACGTCCTTGGTTGTGAATAAATTCGCAGGATTTGTAACATAATTTTTGCGAATGAATTTACGCCAAAACATTTAGCATCTCTAATGATTAGTCCTTATTGCCGTTCATTCTAAGATTAATCTTAACAACCACTTACACAATGTCTCGCCTGGGGTTCCGTTAATCGGCGTTAATTTAACTTAAGGCAATGAATTAGCGTTTCTTCACGCACGCTTCATTATGTGCCCTTATTCATCCTCTCTTCTGCCTATTACAAATAATGCAACTCAGGTTTTTAAGTTTTTTAATGGAACAATCCTGAACGTCTTTTAAACCCGATATCAGAGGAATCAGTCTGCTCTGTCACGGCCATGCAAAAGAGGACGATGCGTTCAGCGGTGCTGATATAGCCCTAAGACTGAAGAGTTCTATAGGTTGCATTGCAGGTGGAAAGCCTGAAAAAGTCGCGATTACCGCCTGCATCAGAAAATTTATAATGGTCCGATTTGTGCCAGAAGGGGATGTTGCTTTTCAGCGTTCATTGTCCTAAAAGTTAATGGCCCAATGTAATAAGGACAATACTATGCTCCTTGAGAGATTAAAAAGTCTCGAATGTTCTCTTCATGATGACAAGCGGAACGATCGGGAATGGCTTGAAGAGATACTTCATGAGGAATTTCGAGAGATAACGCGATCTGGCATGTTAGTTGATAGGGCAGAAACAATAGAGGCACTTTCTACTGAAGATAAAAGTCCAATAATTCACAGTGACGACTTTAGACTTATCATCGTTAGAAAAAATTTCGCCATATTGCATTACAGAACTTTTGATCCAGATGGCAGTAATGCCTCTCTTCGTTCCTCATGCTGGGAAATGAGTGGCAATGGCCAATGGCAATTGATATTCCATCAGGGAACGCCTGAGTTAAAGCGCGTTTAGATGCAAGATGCAACGTCCGCTCCTAGCTCCCAGCGGACCTTCAGCTTCGTTAACTCGTCCGCTCTGTGCCAATAGCGGACGTTGTTAAGCTCATGCAGTATGGATTCACGAAGAACAGACGTTATATTTTGTCCTGATTGACACGGGATGAAAGCTCCTGATGGCTCTCTTTTCGCTCGCTGTAACGATCCGCAAGATAACCGGTTTGTCCCTTAAGCAGCAGTGTGATTTTAAACAGCTCCTCGGCTACATCGACAATGCGGTCATACCATGACGAAGGTTTCATTCGGCCGTTTTCGTCGAACTCTTGCCATGCCCTGGCTACGGAAGACTGGTTGGGGATCGTAAACATCCGCATCCAGCGGCCCAGAATACGCATCTGGTTCACTGCATTGAAGGACTGGGAACTACCGCAGACCTGCATTACCGCAAGTGTTTTGCCCTGTGAAGGACGAACCGCGCCTTCACTTAAGGGTATCCAGTCAATCTGCGCCTTCATAACTGCGCTCATAGCCCCGTGCCGTTCCGGAGAACTCCACACCATCCCGTCACACCATCTGACCAGACCGCGTAGCTCGGTGACTTTAGGGTGCGTGTCCGGCGCATCATCCGGCAGGGGTAAACCGGAGGGGTTAAAGAGTTTTACCTCCGCGCCCATTGCCGTCAGCAGGCGACCAGCTTCTTCCGCGGCAAAACGGCTGTAGGAGCGCTCTCTTACTGAGCCATACAGGATCAGAATCCGTGGCGGCTCCTGCAGGTGCAGGCGTTCCGTGATGTGTTGATCAAAGCATTCGGTGTTCAAGGCAGGAAATTGTTCCATTTTTCTCCTCCGGAGAGAACAGGTGATTTTAAAATTTATACATATGATTTAACATATATGTATTCTAAAGAGAACGGAGTGATAAATGCTACAACCTGTTCAGCTTTTCAAAATCCTGTCGGATGAAACACGGCTTGCCATCGTCATGCTTCTCCGGGAGTCCGGTGAACTGTGCGTCTGCGATATCTGCGCGGCCACCTCCGTATCGCAGCCAAAAATCTCGCGACATATGGCTATCCTTCGCGATGCTGGGCTGGTTCTTGACCGTCGTGAAGGCAAATGGATCCACTATCGTCTGTCACCCCACATACCGGCGTGGGCAGCTGAGACAATCACAACGTCCTGGCAGTGTATGCGGGAGGATGTGCGTGAATGGCTGGATAAATCAGCCTGCACCTCCTGCTGAGGCAGGAAAACATATTTACATAATCATATATGATGGAGTCTGAGATGCTTCTGGCAGGGAGTATATTTTTACTGACGCTGGTACTGGTTATCTGGCAACCCAGAGGCCTGAGTATTGGCTGGAGCGCGAGTATCGGGGCAGTGCTGGCGCTCGGAGCCGGTGTCATCCATGTCGCTGATATTCCCGTTGTCTGGAATATCGTCTGGAACGCGACAGCGGCATTTATTGCGGTCATCATCATCAGCCTGCTGCTCGATGAGTCCGGCTTCTTTGAATGGGCCGCACTGCACGTCTCCCGCTGGGGTAACGGACGTGGCCGCCTGCTGTTCACCTGGATAGTCTTGCTCGGTGCCGCTGTTGCTGCGTTGTTTGCCAATGACGGCGCCGCGCTGATCCTGACGCCGATTGTGATTGCGATGCTGCTCGCTCTGGGGTTCAGCCAGGGCACGACACTGGCCTTTGTCATGGCTGCAGGATTTATTGCAGATACGGCCAGCCTGCCGCTCATTGTTTCTAACCTGGTTAATATCGTCTCGGCGGACTTCTTCGGTCTGGGCTTTACGCAGTACGCTTCCGTTATGATCCCCGTGGATGCGGCAGCGATTGCGGCCACGCTGATCATGCTGCATTTCTTCTTCCGCAGGGATATTCCGGCAACGTATGACGTTTCGCTGCTGAAGAAGCCTGCCAGTGCAATCAAGGATCCGGCAACCTTCAGGGCGGGCTGGATTGTCCTGTTATTGCTGCTTGTCGGTTTCTTTGTTCTGGAGCCGCTGGGGATCCCGGTCAGTGCGATAGCGGCGGCTGGCGCAGCAGTGCTGTTTGTGGTGGCGAAACGAGGCCATGCCATCAATACCGGGAAAGTCCTGCGCGGTGCGCCATGGCAGATCGTTATTTTCTCGCTGGGCATGTACCTCGTGGTCTATGGCCTGCGCAATGCAGGGCTCACGGAGCACCTGTCTGGTGTGCTGAATCTGCTGGCAGACAAGGGGTTATGGGCAGCGACGTTCGGCACCGGCTTCCTGACGGCATTTCTCTCATCAGTGATGAACAATATGCCGACGGTGCTGATTGGCGCGCTGTCGATTGACGGTAGTACGGCGACTGGCGTCGTCAAAGAGGCAATGATTTATGCCAATGTGATTGGGTGTGATTTAGGCCCGAAAATCACCCCGATAGGCAGTCTGGCAACCTTGCTGTGGCTGCATGTGCTTGCCCGGAAAAATATGACGATCACCTGGGGATATTACTTCCGTACCGGCATTGTCATGACTGTGCCGGTGCTGTTTGTCACTCTGGCCGCTCTGGCGTGGCGGCTCTCTGTCACTTTGTAATGAGATACTGATATGAGCAACATTACCATCTATCACAACCCGGCCTGTGGCACCTCACGCAACACGCTGGAGATGATCCGTAACAGCGGCAACGAACCGATGATAATTCATTATCTCGATACGCCACCGACCCGTGATGAGCTGATTAAACTTATTTCAGATATGGGAATTACGGTGCGTGCATTACTGCGTAAGAATGTTGAGCCTTATGAACTCCTGGGTCTTGATGAAGAGAAATTTAGTGATGAGCAGTTGATTGATTTCATGCTTCAACATCCGATCCTGATTAATCGGCCGATTGTCGTTACGCCGCTTGGCACTCGTCTTTGCCGCCCTTCAGAAATAGTGCTGGATATTCTACCGGAAGGCCAGAAAGGAGCGTTTACCAAAGAGGATGGCGAGAAGGTCATTGACGAAACGGGGAAGCGGGTTAATTAATCTACCCACTTCAAAATATCGGACGCCTGTTTACGCTATGCGGGCGTCCGCTTTTCGCTCATAGCGGACGTGACATCAGATTATTTGGCATAACGCCTTATTAAGCGCCGCATTAAAGGACTGAAGGCATTCATGAATTATCCCCCAAAACCTCAACAAACCGTCCGAAAATAGAGACTTGCCTTAAGATGGATGCTACAACTCTGTTCAAATAAAAATGCCCCGCCTGGCGATACGCCAGACGGGGCAAAAAAACGGGTGCCTGTACCAAACCGACAACCGGATAAGCGGGGATTGCTCCCCGCATACCGCTACTTCTTCGTTTCGTAAGCGAGAACAGCTTTCACTTCCACATCACGCTCCTTAAAGCTCAGCTCGCATAACGTTTCGCGAACCAGAAACGTGACGCCCAGCACAGTTAAAGCCAGCACCAGGATCGCCCAAAAGGCGTACTTGTTAAGCATGTCATTGCCTCCTTGCTAAGAAGAGGCTACCATCCAAATTGTCTGGGTTTGGAGTGGTAGCCCCGGTTGATGGAAACATCTCCGGGGCTTTTGCTTTCTGCATCTCCAGACCTGCCTGAGCTCAGAAAGCATCAGGCACCCGCTGCAATACTACGCTCGTACCGGTGAAAAAATCGCCTTTCTACTGGTTATTTAGCCAGTTAAATTACTTTTTCAGAAAACGTTTAGATGCTGGCATGAAATGGGTTACATCGACGTCATCACCGGGCAGAGTGCAATCATGCCAGAAGCGTAGAAACCTCATTCTGTACAACCTTTTTCGTTTGACGAACCTGTACGCTGAGGCGTGCTTCAGTTACCAGGGTTAAGCTGATAGTGCTGGCGATGAAGCATCAGGGCTTCTGCGATGATGTCCTGTTTGCTTTTACGCGTTTCGTAAGCGGTGGCCTGCACGTATTCACAAAGCTCATCATCGATACGTGCGCTCAGCATGGTTAACCGGGCATTTTTACTTTCACCTCGCGGTCTGCGCTTTGATGGATAACTTCTGATTTTGTCCACACTCCCTCCGTCTTAAGCATGCAGTTATTTCATGTACTGAAATATGAAAGTCTGCTTAAAACATGTCAATATTCAAAATCTGAGACATATCTTGTTGAAGATGTGTTAAATCAGAAAGACTTTATCGATAAATTATTTTCAAATGAAAGAAAGTGATATGTCTTACAATAGACAGGCAGCGCAGAACATTATGTTTGCGATTAGACTTCATGAAGAAGACTTCAATGATTGTCAAAGTGGTCATCTTTACCGGGATTGCGCAAATGTCAGGCGCACCAGAGCGTTATGTGCCTGACGAGAGTGATACTCAGAGAGAATGACCCGATACCCTGTGCGTTTGAGCTGTACTCTTCAGATAACCCCGTCAAACTCAACCAGAGCAAAAGACTAGTTAAAGACTATTTTATCTAGTAACAACTTTTTAAAAACCGTCACTAAATAACATTATTAAGACAATTAAATAAGTCACTAAAGTTTGACTTTAGTCAAATGAGTCAAGGCTCATAAAGTGCGGTAACCGGACGATATCATGCCCACCAAAGAGGTGGGCTGACCTGTTTAACGGTGGTGATGATGGTTGTAGCGCGCCTTACGATCGTGCTCGCGTTCCCGCGCCGGTTTCTGCCCTGCCCTCAGGCGGTAACATCCGATCTGTTCTCCTGGCGCACGCCCGCAAACAGCCAGCGCCAGAAAAAGACCTTCACACCCGAACCCAGGAACATCGCCAGCCAGAGCCATGGGCTGTATTTGAGGCTGGTATGGATGACCTCCACCAGGTCAACGTGCAGATGATCGGCGATGGCATACTCAACAATTACCCGTGCGATCAGCATGGTTACCATCATGATCGTAATCGCGACTGGTTTCCCGATATGTGGCAGGTGGCCGGACGCCCAGCGCCACAGGAAAGTGGTACTCAGGATAAATACTGTCAGCAACTGCAAGCCAATATCGAGGCCATATTCGTGAGCCTGACTGGAGATATTCAGCACGCCAGCAATGATGACAATAGCCAGAAGATTTTTTTTAATTATGCCCATTTCAAATTTCTCTTTTCAATTAAGTAAAGGATTTAATAATTAATTCACATCACCATGAATCATGACGGCTTTCGACAAAGAAACGCGTGGCCTCACCGCGCAGCACAAGGTTGCGCCAGCCGAAAAGGCTGCGCTCCACGGACGTTTTACAGACAGGCTGGTTATTTCCGCTGAGTGCTATCATCCGCGCAATTAATACCAACGGGGTGATAATAAGGCGTATTAATTCGGGCTGCTAAAGATAATAAATGTATACTTTTAATTGCGGAGTAATCTGAATAAATAATATTGTTAATGGCAAAAGAAAATAAACGACACAGGGGCCCCTTTTCAGAGGGGCCCCTGCGGTAGACTCACTGTTATGCCGTTTCGGGGCGAGCGTGAAACGCCTCAAGGCGTTTGATCTGCCGTCCATCGTTATCAAAATTATCTGCGGCCAGCCAGCCACGCAGAGCCGCGTCCCGCTCCGGCCATTCGCTATCGATGATGGAGAGCATATCGCTGTCGCGGTTACGGCCTTTACGCACCAGCTTCTGACGCAACCGCCCTTCCCAGGTAAAGCCCAGCCGCTCTGCGGCCCGGCGCGAGGGGATGTTCATCGAATCGCACTTCCACTCCAGACGGCGATAGCCTCGCTCAAAACCATATTTCAGCAGCAGCCAGATCGCCTCAGTGCCGAGCGGGCTGTTTTTCATTTTGCGCGACCAGGTGACATGCCCTATCTCCACCGAACCCAGCTGTTGCTCAATGGCCATATAACAGACCAGCCCGACGGCGCGCTCGCTCTGGCGATCGATCACTGCAAAAGGCACCAGCGCCTTATCCTGCACTTTGCCCTGCACCCAGCTGGCGGTCTCTTCCACGCTGGCAGGTTGATTGCTGGCAAGCCAGGTCCAGTCGCTGTCGTCGCCCAGCGCATAGGCCTCGAACAGATCGCTCGCATGCTGGTGCGCATTCAGCGGCTCAAGGCGGCAAAAACGCCCTTCCAGCACCCCACGCTCCAGTACACTGGCCCCTTGCCAGCCGGGAACAGGATCGTTAACCATCTGTCCCCAGATATTCATCTCCGGCACGCTGCTACCCCCTTCTTTGTTAACGGTTTGTTATTTCACAATACAGGATTGTCTGCATAACAGTACTGCCGGGCGCGTTAATCGCGTAAATAATTCTTTATACTGGCGATGTATCAGGAGAGTAGGTCGATGAGAGGACGGCGCTGCGCTTGCACGGGCCTGCGTTTCGCGCCGCTTTGGTTTGCAGGCCGGGTAAGGCGCAGCCGCTACCCGGCAGGATGCAGATTACTTCAGGTTCTTGAGCATTTTCACCGTGGCGTCCAGGTCAATCTCATCTTCGGAGAAGATAAAGGTTTTGCCCTGGAAGGTGGTGATAGCCAGTTTTCTTACCGTGCGCATTTCGCCCGCTTTGGCCGTTGATTTCGGCGCGATATTGCCCATCAGGCTCTTCACCGACAGCACGCCGTTCTCTTTATCAATCCGGGTTTCGGCGGGCTCTTCTTCGCTGTAGACCAGGTAAGATTTGATGGAGGTGATCTTATGACGCTCGCCATCGAGATAAATATATTTGCTCTCGGGGATCACCTTCACCGCATACGCCGACAACCCCTTGTTGTTGGTGGTCGGTTCAAACGTTACCGCGGCATCTTTCTTAATCAGATCGGGATTGGCGACCTTAATCACATGAAAATAGCGGTTATCGCCGTTTTCATCTTTGATAAATCCAAAGCCCTTATCTGCAAACCAGGTTGTGATTGTTCCGTTCATCGCCATTGCCGTTACCGCCTAATTAATCGTTACTAACTCAGTTTTTGCCGCGCGCAGTGTAAAGCACAACGCCTGCGCAGACTATGTCTTTCATGCAGGAACTACTCATTGCCCCACTGGTTCAGAAAATTGGCGATATCGTCAATGCGCTGGGTGTTGATGCCGGCTTCCACCGCCATCTCGGTCTGCGCCGCTTCGCTGATCTCTTCGTTATTCATTAAACGGGTGATCAGCAACTGGAAATAGAGCGCCAGCGAATCACGCTCTGACTCGTTGACCGGTTCGGCGGCTTCCGTCGTGTACTCATCCACGATGTCATAGTATTTAATCGGTACGTCGTTGCTCATGCGTTATCCTCAGGGTGTCAGTTGTTGCGAGGATTTTAGCATCCTCACAATATTTTTTCCGCGGTCGCCACAATAGACTTGCTCATGTTGACTCCGGTAATGCCAAAACCGCTGGTCTCGTAAAGATGCCGGGCACGGGCATTATCCCCTGCCACACGCAGTCTGATCTCTTTAAAGCCCCTTTCGCGCAGATGCGCTTCAAAAACGCGAAGAGTCTGTTTACCCAGCCCCTCCCCCTGACAAGAGGTGAAAATATGAAAATCGTAGATAAACACTGAACGCATCATCGTATCGGGTTTGTACCAGAGATAACCGACAGGCCTGTTGGTCTGATCTATCGGCGCAACAAGAGAGAGTAAAACGTGTCCATGCGTATTCACGCCTTCAGGAAGCATTTCAGCAATTTCCTGCTTCGCTCTGGCAAGAGAATCGTGTTGAGAGAGTCCGTAGTTTGAGGCGATCTCCCCGGCATAATCATCAATAAAATAGTCCAGATAAGCAGGATACTCATCCTCTGTCAGGGGTCGAAATGAGACCATTGCTTGCTCCTTAATGTTAATAATCAGGCCAATATTAATAGCGATAACGACTCTGGAGCGTCAAGGTAGACTGGGCCTGTTCCATAGGGAAAGGGAGAACTTCACCCATTGTCTATACTCAACTCATCACAGACAACGGAGTGCGCCATGCCCTTACCTGATTTCAAATCCTCTGAACCCTACACTCTCGGCATTGAGCTTGAACTCCAGGTCGTCAACCCGCCGGGCTACGATCTGAGCCAGGACTCATCCGCCCTGATCGCCGCCGTGAAAGATGACATCAAAAGCGGTGAAGTGAAGCACGATATCACCGAAAGCATGCTGGAGATCGCCACCGGCGTATGCCAGAACATCGACCAGGCGGCGGCGCAATTCTCCGCCATGCAGCAGAGTATCCTGCGCGCGGCGGCGGAGCACCATATCCAGATCTGCGGCGGCGGCACGCATCCGTTTCAGAAATGGCAGCGTCAGGAGGTATGCGAGGACGAACGCTACAACGCCACCCTGGAGCGCTTTGGCTATCTGATTTTGCAGGCCACGGTCTTCGGCCAGCACGTTCATGTGGGCTGTCGCACTGGCGATGACGCCATCTACCTGCTGCACGGCCTGTCGTGCTTCGTGCCACACTTTATCGCCCTGGCGGCAAGCTCGCCCTATATGCAGGGCACCGACACCAAATTCTCCTCTTCGCGCCTCAATATCTTCTCCGGCTTCCCGGATAACGGCCTGATGCCGTGGGTCAACAGCTGGCAGGAGTTCGAAGGGCTGTTCCGCCGCCTGAGCCATACCAGCATGATCGACAGCATTAAAGATCTGCACTGGGACATTCGCCCCAGCCCCCATTTTGGCACCGTAGAGGTACGGGTGATGGACACGCCGCTGACCCTCGCCCATGCCATCAATATCGCCGGGCTGATCCAGGCCACCTCCCACTGGCTGCTCACCACCCGGCCTTACAAGCACCAGGAGCGGGATTTTCTGCTCTACCGCTTTAACCGTTTTCAGGCCTGCCGCTACGGGCTGGAGGGGATCCTGACGGACGTCCATACCGGGGAGCAGAAAACCATTGCGGAGGATCTCGCCTGGCTGCTGGAGCGCGTCGCGCCTTCTGCCGCAAAGCTCGGGGCGTCGAGTGCGATTGAAGAGATTGCCCAGAGCCTGAAACAGGAGAAGAGCGAGGCGCAGCGCATGCGGGACTTTATCGCCGACGGCGGCTCGCTCATTTCTCTGGTGCAAAAACATGCCGAGCTGTGGGCGACGAGTCCGTAATCGCTCTCTTTCCCCCTCTCCCAAAGGAGAGGGGCAAACGTTATGCCGCCTTACGGAACCTGCGGGTGAGTCGCTTCTCGATTTCGACAATGAAGAACATCGCGCCCGCGGTCGCCAGAGTGACAAACCAGTAGCGCAGCGGCAGCGCTTCGGTGCCGAACAGCATCTGCATAAACGGCAGGTAGATAATCGCCAGCTGCAGCAGCAACAGCACGCCCGTCACCAGCCAGATGCCTTTGTTCGCCAGCAAACCGCGGTTCAGGGAGAAGCCTTCGGTGTTGCGGCAGTTAATCATGTAGACCCACTGGGCGCAGACCAGCATCTGCAGCAGCACGGTGCGGATGAACTCCGCGCTGTGGCCGCGCGGAGCCAGCCAGGCTTCCAGCGCAAAGGCGGCGACGGCGATCAGGGTGCCGACGAAAGCCACCCGCCAGACGGCATAACCATCCATCACGTGCTGCCCGGTCTGACGCGGCGGGCGACGCATGATGTTGCGCTCGGCGGCCTCAAATGCCAACCCGAAGGAGAGCGTGGCGGAGGTCGCCATGTTCATCCATAAAATCAGCACCGGCGTCAGGGGAATGATGTTCCCCGCCAGCAGGGCAATCACAATCAGCAGCCCCTGCGCGAGGTTGGTCGGCATGATAAACAGAATGGTCTTCTTCAGGTTGTCGTAGACGCGACGCCCCTCTTTCACCGCGCTGGCGATGGTGGCGAAGTTGTCATCCGTCAGGACCATATCCGCCGCCTCTTTGGTCACTTCCGTGCCCTTAATGCCCATCGCGATGCCCACGTCCGCCTGGCGCAGCGCCGGGGCATCGTTTACGCCGTCGCCGGTCATGCCGACGATTTCGCCTTTCTCCTGCAAGGCTTTCACCAGACGCAGCTTATGCTCCGGGCTGGTGCGGGCGAAGATATCGTACTCCACCGCCGCTTGTGCCAGCTCGCCATCATCCATCTGTTCCAGCCGGGAGCCGGTCACCGCCTGGCCGCTGTTGGCGATCCCCAGCATCTGGCCGATGCTCATGGCCGTCTGCGGGTGATCCCCGGTGATCATCTTGACGCGGATCCCCGCCTGCTGGCAGGCATGAATGGCGTCGATCGCTTCCGGACGCGGCGGATCCATCATCCCGGCGATACCGAGGAAGATCAGGCCGTGGCTGAGGTCGTCGTGGGTTAACGTCTGTTCACCGTTCGCCGGTTTGTACGCCGCCGCCACCATACGCAGCCCCTGACGAGCGTAACGCTCCATCTCAGCTTCCCAGTAGCTGCGGTTGAAGGCTTCGGCACCATTACGGGTCTGCTGCTGCGCGCAGAGAGCGAAAATAACGTCCGGCGCGCCGGTGATAAGGATCTGCTCCTCATCCCCTATCCGATAGTGGGCGCTCATGTACTTGTACTGGGAGTCAACCGGGTTTTTGTTAATCAGCGTGGTGGTGACCGGCGTTAGCCGCGCTTTGGCCGCCAGTACCTTCAGCGCACCTTCGGTCGGCCCGCCGGTGATACGCCACAGGCCGCGCTCGTCCTGGATCATCTGGCTGTCGTTACACAGGTCGATGGTGCGCAGATAGTGCTCCAGCACCGTACCCGGCTGGATCTGCACCGGCTCGTCGCTGCCCTCCAGAGAGATGTTGCCTTCCGGAGCATAGCTGTCGCCCTCAACGCGGTAGCAGCTGTCGGCGGTGATGATCGCCTTGACGGTCATCTCGTTCATGGTCAGGGTGCCGGTTTTATCCGAGCAGACCACGGTCATCGCCCCCAGAGTTTCTACGGTGGGCAGTTTACGGATAATAGCGCGCTTGCGGGCCATCGCCTGCACGCCCAGCGACAGGATAATCGAGATAATGGCAGGCAGACCTTCCGGCACCGCCGCCACGGCCAGGCTAATCAAAGAGAGCAGCAGCTCGCCGAGCGGCATGTCGCGCAGCAGCAGGCTAAAGACGAACAGCGCGGCCATCATCGCCATGATGATCCCGAAGATGGCCTTGCCGAGTTTGTCCATCTGCACCAGCAGCGGGGTGCGGTGCTTCTCGATCCCGGCCATCATCTGATTAATGTGGCCCAGTTCGGTCTCCTGGCCGGTGGCAATGACTACCCCAACGCCGCCGCCTGCGCTCACCGTGGTACCGGAGAAGACCAGGTTGGTGCGGTCGCCGAGCGGTAATTCCCCGTTCAGCGGCTGGGTGTGTTTATCCACCACCGTCGATTCGCCGGTGAGAATAGCCTCTTCAACGCGTAAATTATGTGCCTCAATTAAACGCATATCGGCCGGAATACGATCCCCGGCACGCAGGAAAATAATATCCCCGGGAACTATTTCAGTTGTGGGTATTGTTTCATGATCGCCGTCACGAATAACACGGGCATCGCTGGCGAGCATATTCCGGATGCTGCTCAGTGATTTTTCGGCGTTACTTTCCTGAATATGACCAATTAACGCGTTAATGACCGCCACACCCAGAATAACCAGGGTATCGATCCAGTGTCCCATTATTGCCGTTAATAGTGCAGCGGCCAGCAATACATAAATCAGCACATCGTTAAAATGGGCCAGAAAACGCAGCCAGGCCGGTCTGGCTTTTTTCTCCGGCAGCGCGTTGGGACCATGTTTGTCCAGCCGCGCCTGTGCTTGTGCGCGGCTCAGACCCGCCGCGGTGCTCTGCTGCGCGGCAAGTGTCTGCTCTACGGTCTGCTGATAGGCCATGTTTGGCGTGGCGTGCGGCGTCTGGATGTGGTGCATTTTGGTCATATTTCAGCTCCTTCAGTTTGCGGTGAGCAAAAGCCTGAATTCCATCTCTGCTTTTATAAATCTGTCGACAATATTGAGTTGTCAGGAAAATTAATTTATCGCACTATTATTGTTGTCGGTGGCATTAAACCGGTAACGTCTCATTTCACCAGGGCGATTTTTACAAATTATTTCTAAACCGAAACTAAACGAGAGGGAACCATGTTTGGGATTTATCGCGGACGACGCCTGGCGTTATATATTCTCGTTGCCATTGTTATTGCGACGTTAATTGGAATGAGCACCTATACCTTTGTAAAAGCCTTTGCCGGAGGGTGACAATAATTGACATTAATGCAGGTTAATTGAATAGAGATCTTTCTGGTGGGGGAAATAACAGCGAATTAGCGGACAATTACTTATCGCGCCTGCGTCTGACGGTTGATATTGCTTTACGAAGCCCTATCCGTGACAATGTTATTTTTAACTGACGATTAACATAATCATGAGACACCCGTTAGAATCGCTGTTAACGGCAGGCGGCATTTTGTTGATGGCCTTTCTCTCCGTTCTGTTACTGCCTGCGCCGTCGCTGGGGCTGGTGGTGGCGCAAAAGCTGATGACCCTCTTCCATCTGATGGATCTGAATCAGCTTTACACCATCATCTTTTGCCTGTGGTTTTTACTGCTCGGCGCCATTGAATTCTTTATTCTGCGTTTCATCTGGCGCCGCTGGTTTGCGCGTTAAGCCTGCTGTTAATGCGCGCGACTGTGGTTATCCTTGCGATACGCCCCAGGCGGCTGGTTAAAGGTGCGGGTAAAGACGCGGGTAAAGGTCTGCTGGGAGTCAAAGCCGTAACGCAGGCAGATATCGTAGACCTTTTCATCCGATTCACGCAGATCCCGCGCCGCCAGCCGCAGCT